>NZ_JBTJEQ010000002.1:0-258634 GCF_054456675.1 Jatrophihabitans sp. YIM 134969 | reverse complement strand
CGAGGGCGGGGCGGCCGTCCCCGACGCCGCCGGTCCCCTGGGCGGGGCGGCGCGGGTGTTCGACGAGACCTGGTTCGGGGCCCGCCCGGCGACCTCCGCCGACGTCGAGACGGCCCGCGCCGGCCTCGAGGCGGTCCGCCGCACCCGCGCGTCCTCAGAACGCCCGTGACGACCACGCTCGAACGTCGCCCCACCCGGGCTCGACGCGGGCTGGTCGTGCTGGTCGTGGTCGTGCTGCTGGCGGTGGCCGCGATCGTCCTGCTGGGCCGCTCCGACACCGACGGCGACGAACCGCTGTCGATCACCAGCACCCGACCCGACGGCGCCCGGGCCCTCGCCCGGTTGCTCGACGCGCGCGGCACGAACGTCCGGGAGGTGGACTCGCTCGCCGACGCGCGCGGCGGTGGCGACGCCCGCACCGTGTTCGTCCTCGCCTCCAACGACTACGCCCCCGACCGGCTCGCCGCCCTCGCCGCCGACACCTCCGGACCGCTCGTCCTGCTCGCGCCCGGGAACGCCGCGCTCGCCGCGGTCCGGTCCGACCTGGTGCGCACCACCGACACCCTGCCCGTGACGGGAACGGTCGCACCCGGCTGCGACGACCCGGCCGCGGCGGCCGCGGGTCCGGTGGCGTTCTCGTCCGCCTCGACCTACGACGGCCCCACGCCCGCGACCGTCTGCTACACCGGCGCCTTCGCCCGTGACGGTCGGGTCTCCGTACTGGGCGACCCCGGAGGGTTGGTCAACGCCCGCCTGGACGCGACCGGTACCGCGGCACTCGCTCTCGACGTGCTGGGGACGACCTCGGAGCTGGTGATCGTGCGCCCGGGTGCCGACGCCGACACCGGGCCCACCGGCTCGGTCTGGTCGGCCCTGCCCGACCACGCCGAGACCGCTGCCTCGTGGCTACTGGGGGTGGGGCTGCTGGTCGTGCTGTGGCGCGGCCGGCGCCTGGGGACGCCGGTGGCCGAACCACTGCCGGTCGTCGTGCGGGCCGACGAGATCGTCCGCGGCCGCGCCCGGCTGTACGAACGCACCGGCGACACCGCCCGCGCGGCGGCACTGTTGCGCCATGCAACGACGACCCGGCTGCGACGCCAGCTGACCTTGCCCCCGGGAACCCCGCCGCCGGTCGTGGCCCACGAGGCTGCACGGGCGCTCGGCGCGCCGGTCCCCGAGGGCCTGCTCGCCGGCCCGCCGCCCGTGGACGGCGACGACCTGCTGCGCCTCGCCCGTGACCTCGCCGACCTCGAGGACCGCCTCCGCACCGTGGGCGGTCGGGCAGGATGGACGTCGTGACCGGCCCCGCGACCACCGCGACCACCGAGACCCCTCACGACCCCGCCACCGCCGCCGGGCCGTGGCGGGCCGTGCACCGCGAGGTGGCCAAGGTCGTGCTGGGCCAGGACGGCGTCATCAGCGGCGTGCTGGTCGGGCTGCTCGCAGGTGGTCACGTGCTGCTCGAGGGGGTCCCGGGCACGGCCAAGACCATGCTGGTCCGCGCGCTCGCCGTCGCCAGCGGGCTCGGGACCAGCCGGGTGCAGTTCACCCCCGACCTCATGCCCTCGGACGTCACGGGTTCGTTGGTGTTCGACCAGAGGGCCGGCGCCTTCGAGTACCGGCCCGGTCCAGTGTTCACCAACCTGCTGCTCGCCGACGAGATCAACCGCACGCCGCCCAAGACCCAGGCCTCCCTGCTGGAGGCGATGGAGGAGCGGCAGGTCACGGTCGACGGCGTGTCCCGCCCGCTGCCCGACCCGTTCTGCGTGGTCGCGACCCAGAACCCGGTCGAGTACGAGGGCACGTACCCGCTGCCCGAGGCGCAGCTCGACCGTTTCCTCGTGCAACTGACCGTTCCGCTGCCCGATGCCGCCGCCGAGCGCAACATGCTCGCCGCGCATGTCGCCGGGTTCGACCCCCGTGACCTCGCCGCCGCGGGCGTGCGGGCGGTCACGGGGCCGGAGGAACTGCGCGCCGGCATCACCGCGGTGCGAACGTTGCACTGTGCACCGGAGATCCTGGACTACGTCGTGGCGCTGGTCCGGGCCACCCGTGACGCCCCGGCCGTCGCCCTCGGCGTGTCACCCCGGGGAGCCACGGCCCTGCTGGCCGCCGCCCGCGCGTGGGCTTTCCTCTCCTCGCGCGCCTACGTCACACCCGACGACGTCCAGGCCATGGCCCGGCCGGTGCTGCGGCACCGGATGGTGCTGCGGCCGGAAGCCGAACTCGAGGGCGCCACCACCACCGCCGTGCTCGACGCGGTCCTCGCGGCCGTCCGCGCGCCGCGCTGACGTGCTGCTGACCGGCCGGCTGGTCGCGCTCGCCGCGCTCGGTGTCGTCGCCGCGTTCTGGTCGCCGATCGCGCTCGGCGTGTGGGCCAGTGTCCTGGTACTGGCCGTCACCGTCGACCTCGCCCTCGCCGCGCCGGTGGCCCGGATCGCCGCCGAACGCCGACCCGCCGGCCCGACCCGGCTCGGCGAGCTCACCACCGCGACCGTTGCTGTGCGCAACGGATCGCGTCGCACCGCGCGGCTGCGGCTGCGTGACCGGTGGGTGCCGTCGGCCGGCGCCGACCCGGCCGTGTCGCGGTGGCGCCTCGCCGCGGGCGAGACGCGTGAGCTCACGACCGCGCTGCGTCCCACCCGCCGCGGCCGTCGACCGGCCGTCGAGGTCGCCGTGGCCTCCCTCGGCCCCCTCGGCGTTGCCGGCCGCCAGCGGCGCCGGCCGCTGCCCGGGGCGGCGCTGGTGCTGCCGGCCTTCCCCTCACGACGTCTGATCCCGGCCAAGCTCGCCCGGCTGCGCGAACTGGAGGGCAGCGTCACCGCCCGCCGGGCGGGGCGCGGCACCGAGTTCGACGCCCTGCGCGCGTACGTGCCGGGCGACGACGCCACGGCCGTCGACTGGCGCGCCACCGCCCGCTCGACCGGCGTCGTGGTGCGGACCTTCCGACCCGAGCAGGACCGCCGGGTACTGGTCGTCCTCGACACCGGCCGGGGTTCGGCGGCCCGGCTCGGCGACGAACCCCGCCTCGACGCCGCCATCGACGCCGCGCTGCTGCTCGTCGCCGTCGTCACCCGTGCCGGCGACCGGGCCGGGCTGGTCGCGGTCGACCGCGAGACCCAGGCGAGCCTCGGGGTGGCGGGCGGCCGTGACCGGCTGCGGCGCGCGTCGGCGCTGACCGCGGGCCTCGAACCGCGGCTGGTCGAGACCGACCCCACGGCCGTGCTCGGGGCGGTGTCCACGGTCGCGGGCCGGCGGGCACTGGTGGTGCTGTTCACCGCGCTCGACGAGGGCCCGCGTGCGGCCACCACCGCCGTCGTGCGGGGTCTGGTCCGCGACCACACCCTGGTCGTCGCCGCGGTCACCGATCCGGTCGCCGACCGGGCCGCGGCCGCCGTCCGCGCCGACGGCGCCGAACCCGCCGACGCCTACCTCGCCGCGGCCGCGACCCTGCAGGCCGAGCAGCGGGCGGACTTCGCCCGGCGGTTGCAGGCGCTGGGCGCCCGGGTGGTCGAGGCGCCCCCCGACACGTTCGCCGGGGCCGTCACCGACGCCTACCTCGACCACCGCACCGGCCGCCGCTGACCAAATTCTGTGTACTCCTGCGGCCACAGGCTGCAGAAGTACACAGGACTTGGTCGTCAGGCGTGGGCGACGACGTCCTCACGTTCGCCGGCGGCGACGTCGGCCGACTCGCCCCGTAGGGCGGCGCGGCGACCGAGCACGAAGACGTAGACGAGGAACGCGAGTTCGACGGCGATGCCGGTGCCGATGCGCGCCCAGGTCGGCAGACCCGAGGGCGTCACGAAGGCCTCGACCGCACCGGACACCGCCAGCACGCCGACCAGCCCGAGCGCGACGACCAGGGTGCTGCGACCGGTCTCGGCCAACGCCTGGGCGCGGCTGCGGGCGCCGGGTGCCACCCAGGCCCAGCCGAGCCGCAGACCCGACCCGGTCGCGACGAACACCGCGGTGAGCTCGAGCAGGCCGTGCGGCAGGATCAGGCCGAAGAAGACCTCGCCCTTGCCCGCGGCGATCATCGCCCCGCCGATCAACCCGACGTTGGAGATGTTGGCCCACAGCACCACCACGGTGCCGACGAGCGTGACCCCGAGGACCAGCCCCAGTGCCGAGACCAGGGCGTTGTTGAGCCACACCTGCGCGGCGAAGCTCTGCGCCGGGTTGGCCGAGTAGTAGTCGGCGAAGTCGTGGTCGACCAGCTGCCGCACGTTCTCGCTGGGGATGGCGCGGTAAAGCCGGTCCTGGTGGCCGCTGACGTACCAGATCATCGCGGCGGCCACGACGACGTTCGCCGCCGCCGTGCCGACCCACCACCGCCACGACTCGTAGACCGCCAGCGGGAACGCGACGGTGACCCCGTGGCCGAACGCCCGCCAACCACGACGGCGCGGGGCGCCCCCGAGGACCGCCGCCCGTGCGGTGGCGACCGTGGCCGAGAGCAGGCGGACGGTCTCCGGGTCACCGCCGTGGGCGCGGACCTGCAGCAGGTCCGAGCTCGCCTGCTGGTAGCGGGCGACCAGTTCGTCGGCCCCGTGGGCGTCGAGCGAGCGGGCGGTGGCGAGCTGACGCAACCGCTCCCACCCGCCGGCGCGGGCCGCGACGAAGGCGTCGAGGTCGAACGACGCCACCATGGGCCAGAGAATAGGTGCCTGCGCGAGGATGGGTGGGTGCAGACTCTGGTGTCCGGAGAGGGCGTCGAGCTCGACCTGCCGCTCGCCGGACCGGGCTCGCGGGTGGTCGCCGGGGCCATCGACCTCGCCGTCCAGGTCATCGCGCTGTTCGTGGTCGTCACGGTGACCCTCGCCGCGGCCTCGCGGGCCGACGGCGCGGCCCTCACCGCGTTCTTCATCCTCGTGACCGTGGCGGTCTTCGGCGCCTACCCGATCGTCGCGGAGTGGCTGTCCCGGGGACGCACCCTCGGCAAGCTCGCGATGGGTCTGCGGGTGGTGCGTGACGACGCCGGCCCCATCGGCTTCCGCCAGGCCTTCGTGCGCGGCGTGTGCTCGCTGGTGCTGGAGAAGCCCGGGTTGCTGGTGCCGCTGGGGACGGCCGCCGGGCTGGTGACGGCGTCGTCGTCACCGTCGTGGAAGCGCATCGGCGACCTGCTCGCGGGCACCGTGGTCGTCCAGGACCGGCGCACGGTCATCCGGCCGGCGGTGCCCGTGGTCCCCGACGCCTACCTGTGGCCGTGGGTCACCTCAGCCGACCTCTCCCGCATCGACGACGACCTCGCCCTCGCGCTCCGCGCCTTCGTCACCCGGGCGACCGGCTACCGCGCGCCGGCGCGCGCCGCGGTCGAGGCCGACCTCGCCCGACGGGTGGCGGCGGTGGTGTCACCGCCCCCTCCGCCCACGCCGCCGGGGGTGCTGCTGGTGACGGTCCTCGCAGAACGACGGCGCCGTGCGGGGTCTCTGTAACCTCGATCGTCGTGTCGACCGATGCGCCAGCCGCGCCCCGCACCCCCCGCGCCGGCCGGGCGGCCAAGCCCCGGGCCCAAGGCCAGTGGGCGCTCGGCTACCGCGAACCGCTGAACCCCAACGAACGCACCAAGCGTGACGACGACGGTCTGAACGTGCGGGCCCGGATCGAGCAGATCTACAGCAAGCGCGGGTTCGACTCGATCGACCCGTCGGACCTGCGCGGGCGGATGCGCTGGTACGGCCTGTACACCCAGCGCGCCGAAGGCATCCCGGGCGGACGCACCGCCGTCCTCGAGCCCGAGGAACTCGACGCGCCCTACTTCATGCTCCGCGTCCGGATCGACGGCGGGAAGCTCACCTCCGACCAGTTGCGCGTGATCGGCGAGATCTCCACGCGGTACGGCCGCGACGTCGCCGACGTCACCGACCGCCAGAACGTCCAGCTGCACTGGATCCGCATCGAGGACGTCCCCGCCATCTGGGAGGCGCTCGAGGGCGTCGGCCTCTCCACCACCGAGGCCTGCGGCGACACCCCGCGCGTCATGCTCGCCTGCCCGTTGGACGGCGTGGCCGCCGACGAGATCCTCGAGGCCGGTCCGGCCCTGCGCGAGACCGTCGACGCCTACCTCGGTGACCCGCAGTTCTCGAACCTGCCGCGCAAGTTCAAGACCTCGATCTCCGGGTGCGCGCACCACTGCACGAACCACGAGATCAACGACGTCGCGTTCGAGGGCGTGCGCCTGCCCGACGGCACCACGGGTTTCGACCTCTGGGTCGGCGGCGGCCTGTCGACCAACCCGATGTTCGCCCAGCGGCTCGGGGTGTTCGTGCGGCCCGACGAGGTGCGTGAGGTCTGGGCGGGCGTGTGCGGCCTGTTCCGCGACTACGGGTACCGACGGTCGCGCAACCACGCCCGCATCAAGTTCCTGATGGCCGACTGGGGTCCGGAGAAGTTCCGGCAGGTGCTGCAGGACGAGTTCCTCGGCCGCGAGCTCCCCGACGGCCCCGCGGTGGAGATGCTCCCCGGCCCGCGCGACCACGTCGGCGTCACCGAACAGAAGGACGGCCGGTTCGCCGTGGGCGCCACCGGTCAGGCCGGTCGCTCGTCCGGCGCGACCCTCACCGCGATCGCGGCGCTCGCCGACCGCTACGGCTCGGGTCGCATCCGCACCACGGCCCAGCAGGGCCTGGTGCTGCTCGACGTCGAGGCGGCCGACGTCGACACCGTCGTCGCCGAACTCGACGCCCTCGGCTGGGCGGCCCGGCCGTCGGCGTTCCGACGCGGCACGATCGCCTGCACCGGCATCGAGTTCTGCAAGCTCGCGATCGTCGAGACCAAGGGCCGGGCCAACTGGCTGCGCGGCGAGCTCGAGCAGCGGCTGCCCGACTTCGACACCCCGGTGACCGTCAACGTCAACGGCTGCCCCAACTCCTGCGCCCGGTTCCAGGTCGCCGACCTCGGCTTCAAGGGCCTGGTGGCGCGTGGGCCGGACGGCGAGGACGTCGAGGCGTTCCAGGTGCACCTCGGCGGCGAGCTCGCCGGCCGGGCCGCACTCGGTCGCAAGTTCCGCGGCCTGAAGGTGAACGCCGACGACCTGCCCGACTACGCCGAGCGGGTGCTGCGCGGCTACCTCGAGCGCCGCACCTCGAGCGACGAGACGTTCGCCGACTACGTCGGCCGCGCCGACGAGGACTGGCTGCTCTAGGAGATCCAGCGGTAGAACTCGACCAGGTTGCCGTCCAGGTCCAGGGTCGAGAACTCGTAGGTGCCGAAGTCGGTCGTCGTGATGCCGTCGCCGGAAAGTCCGTGCAGCACGGCGGTGCGGCGGTACTCGGCGAACAGGGCGTCGACGTCGGCGGTCTCGACCCGGCAGCTCGCGGTGCCCGCCAGGAAGCTCTCGGCACCCGAGCGCACCGGTCGCTCGCTGAGGTCCGACCGCTCCTGCCAGCTGGCGTCGTCGGCCCGCCACAGGTGGATGCGGGCGGCGTCGCGGACCAGCACCGCGAACCCGTCGTCGCGGTGCACGCACTCGAAGCCGTAGCGCTGCTCGTAGAAGTCGACCGCCGCCGGGATCTCGCGCACCGGCAACGCCGGCACCGTCTGTCCGAGACCCGCCGCCGCCCGGTCCGCCACGGCCCCAGCGTGGCAGAACCCGCCCCGCGGCGGAACCGCCGCGTCCTACGCTGACCGGCGTGGCCCGCTACCTCGACGTGCACCCGCGCGACCCGCAGCCGCGGCTGATCGCGCAGGCGGTGTCCGTGCTCCGGGACGACGGCCTGCTCGCCTACCCCACCGACTCCGGCTACGCGTTGGGCTGCACCCTGGACAGCCACACCGGCACCGAGCGGATCCGGCGCCTGCGCGATCTCGACGACCGGCACCACTTCACGCTGGTGTGCTCGGACTTCGCGCAACTCGGCGAGTTCGTGCAGATGGACAACCCGGAGTTCCGCGCGGTGAAGGCGGCGACACCCGGGCCGTACACGTTCATCCTGCGGGCGACCCGCGAGGTGCCGCGCCGGTTCGCCCACCCGAAGAAGCGCACGGTCGGCGTCCGCATCCCCGACTTCCCGGTCGTGCAGGCGCTGCTGCGCGAACTGGGCGCACCGCTGGTCTCCAGCACGTTCATCCCGCCGGGCTCGGACGAACCGCTGACGGACGGCTGGACCGTGCAGGACGACTACGGCCACGCGCTCGACGCGGTCATCGACTGCGGCGAGTGCGGGCGCGAGCCGACCACGGTCGTCGACTGGTCCGACGGCACCCCCGAGGTCACCCGGGTCGGTGCGGGCGATCCCGACCGGTTCGGCTGAGGCGGTTCACCCGCGTTTGCGGGCGCAGACCACGAGAACCAGGTGAGCCGACTGCGGCAGGAACTTCTCCACCACCGACACCGTGCTGGCCAGGGCGGGCCACGGCCGGACGTAGGTGTCGAGGCCCGGTCGGTGCACCGAGGTCCACGTGAACCGGTCGTCGAGCAAGGCGGCGAGGTCCGCGCGCCGGTTCATCCGGTAGCGGGTCGGGAACGTGTCCTCGGGTGCCTTGGTGGGCTGCAGCCGCCGCAGCGCACCGACGTGCATCCGCTGCGGCACGGTGCGCGCCGCGAGCGCCATCGGCGACCACCGGGACACCGTGCGGGCGAGGAACACCCCACCGGGGCGCAGGACCCGGTCCAGTTCGTCGACGAAACCGTGCGGGTCGTCGACGTGCTCGAGGACCCAGTCGGCGACCACCAGGTCGGCGCTCGCGTCCTCCGCGGGCCACGCGCCGCCGGTCATGAGACGGAACTCGTCGACGACCCGGTTGGCGGCGGCGTCCGGGTCGACGTCCATGCCCACCACGTGTCGGCCGGGGGCGCGCAGGTCGTGCAGCGACCGGCCGGCGCCCCACGCGCCGACCATCGCGCCGCGTCCGCACCCGACGTCGTAGATCGTCGTGCAGTCCAGCGCGACGGTCTGGGCCATGGTCCAGAACGTCAGCGAACTGTCGGTCGTCGCACGCGGGTTGTCGAACATCAGCCCGGCGCCCGCGGGCGGGGCGGACGGGCGGTCGGTCGTGGCTGTCACCGGTTCTCCTCGCACGCACGGTTGAGACGCACGCGAAGTTAGCCGCGATCCGGCGATCCCGATATTCGGTCCGGCAGACTCTTCCGGCCGGGCCGATGCGGCGGTTCTCTACAGTCGCGCGGGTGAGTGAACGCGCGGCGCCGTTCTACTGCCCGTACTGCGGCGAGGAGACCATCCGACCGTTCGGCGGCCTCGAGGACCCGCACGGTCAGTGGCGGTGTGACTCCTGCCGCCGCGCGTTCCGGTTGCGGATGATCGGGCTGACCCGTTCCGGTTCGGGCGACGACGCGGCAGGATCGGAGCATGAGCCCACGCCCTGACTGGCGACTGTTGCGCGATGCACTGGTCGACTCGTACCGGCGGTCCTGGGACTCCGACGACGGCTCCTGGCTGTCGATCGGGTCGAAGCGTTCGGCGCTGTCGATCGGATCGGTCGGCTCGTTCGGGTCCGTCGGATCGGTCGGGTCGTTCTGTTCCGTGCTCAGCGTCGGGTCGTCGTTCTCGATCGGTTCGATCGGCAGCTGGCAGTCGTCGTTCTCGATGCTGTCGGCCCAGTCGCGCGGTTCGACGTTGTCGTGGCGGTCGAAGGGATCGGTGCTGAGCGCTCAGTCGTCCGACGCCGTGAGAGCCGACCGGATGTCGTCGGGCACCGGCACCGGGGTGCCGTCGGAGCCGACCGACACGTAGACCGTCTCGACCTCGCAGCAGACGCGCTCCCCGACGCGGATGGTGAACGACAGCGTGAGGCTGCTGCGCCCGATCCTCGTGCAGGTCACGTCCACGGCGACCGTCTCCCGCCACGCCACCGACGACCGCCAGGTCAACGTCGTGGTGACCAGCCGGACGTTGCGGGTGAACTCGACCAGGTCGCGCCCGGCTGCGGGCAACGCGGCGAAGTACGCCGCCATCGCCTCGTCGCACCAGGTCAGGTAGTGCGCGTTGAAGACGACCTCCTGCGCGTCGACCTCGACGAAACGCACGGGAGCGGACCAGGTGGCGGTGGGCACCGCCCGATCCTGACAGCCGGCGCCTACCGCACGGTGAGCAGTGCCCCCGGTGCGATGCCGATGGTGACGTCGGCGCGGGCGGGGAGCTCGCGCACCTCGCCGTCGAGCTGCAACGGGGTGACGTCGGTGGTGCGGAACGCGTACCGCTGCATCCCCCGCCGCCCGGGCAGGCGCCCGGTCGCGGCACGCACGAGCACGCCCGGGTACCGCCACACCGGCAGGTGGCCGAGTTCGATCACCTCGAAGCGACCGTCGTCGGGTTCGGCCTCGGCGTCGAGGGTCACGTACTTCGCCATGCCGCTCACGGTCGAGGCGACGATCGCGTCGAACTGACGGCGACGGCCGTCCCGTTCGAGGACGACCGGCACCAGCCGGCGGAGCACACGCAGGGTCGTGAGCACCTCACCGATCGAGCCCTTGCCACCGCTCTCCTCGAGCCCGACCGCCACGGCGGCCGTGACCCCGATCCCGATGTAGGAGTGCGCGTACTCCGTCGACGCGTCCGACCGTTGCACCGTGAGCAGGTCGAGCCGGCTGAGGTCGTCGTCAGCGACGGCGTCGACGAGCGGACGCCTGGCCGTCGTGCGCCGGTGGTCGTTGGCGTTGCCCGCGGGCAGCACGGCGGCGGCCACCCCGGCGGCCGACCCACCCGCGTCGAGCACGCCGTTGACGACGTCGTGGTAGCCGCCGTCCCCACTCGCCGAGACGACGAGTACGACGGCGTCGGGTGTCCCGCCCGCCCCGTGCCGGGCGGCGAGCTCCCGGCCGTGGCCCGCCCGCTCGGTGGCGACCAGCTCGACCGGCAGGTCCGGTCGGGCCGTGTGCAACCGTTCCTGGAACTCGCGGGCCGACCGTTCGCCGTCGCCTGAGCTGTGCGGGTTGAAGACGACCACGACGCGTGCGATGCGAGCCACGGACCGCAGCGTAGAGGGCTGATTCCCGGCCAGAACGACCGGAAACACAGGGATCGGGTGGCGGCGTGACCTGCTGCACCGACCCGTGACGCGGGCCCCGGTTGTGGAACACTGGAGTCGTGCCTGCCGACGTCGCCCCCACCAGCACCATGCTGGTCGCGCGTCTGCACGTCGATCTCCAGCGTGTGTCGAGCGCGGTGTGTCGACCGGTCTCCTGACCGGTCCACCCGTCCCCTCGCACCCCTCCCGGAGATCCACCCCTCATGACCGCCGTCATCGCGCCTGCACGTCACTCCCCCGTCACCGGATTCGACACCGAGCAGCTGCGCGCCTACGCCCTGCAGGCCGGTGAGCGCCTCGACGGCGCCCCGGCCCGGACCGTCCTGGAGTGGGCCGCCGGCACCTTCGGCGAGCGTCTCTGCGTGACCGCGTCCATGGCCGACGCCGTGCTGTCGCACCTGGCGTCCGAGGTCATGCCGGGCGTGGACGTCGTGTTCGTCGACACCGGCTACCACTTCGTCGAGACCATCGGCACGCGCGACGCCGTCACCTCGAGCCTGCCGATCACGCTGGTCACTGCGAAGCCCGACCTGACCGTCGCGGAGCAGGACGCGCAGTTCGGAGCGCGGCTGTTCGAGCGCGACCCCGACGCCTGCTGCACGATGCGCAAGGTCACCCCGCTCAACCGCACGCTGCGCGGCTACACCGCGTGGGCGAGTGGCGTGCGCCGCGACGAGTCGCCGTCGCGCGCCGGCGCGAAGGCCATCGAGTGGGACGCCAAGCGCGACATGGTCAAGATCAACCCGATCGTGGCCTGGACCGAGGCGGACGTCGACGCCTACATCGCCGCGAACAACATCCTGGTCAACCCGTTGCTGTCCGACGGCTACGGCTCGGTCGGCTGCGAGCCCTGCACCCGCCGCCTGCAGCCCGGGGAGAGCGCTCGCGACGGCCGCTGGGCCGGCACGACCAAGACCGAGTGCGGCATCAACCTCTAGCCGCGTGACCGGGTTGACACGACCCGAACACGACTGACGCCGAAGCGTCGGTGGCCGCTGTTAACGTCGCGGCCGCTCACGCCACCGGCTGTTCCGGGGTCCCCAGGCGTGCTTGGAGTCTGGAGTCCCACCCGTGGTGCGCACGTCCCGTCCCGTCCTCCTGGTGGTCCTCGCCGCCGTGGTCGCCGCCCTGGTCGGAACGGTGACGGCCACGCCCGCCGCGGCCGCGCCGCCGGTCCCGTCCACGCCGGGTGCGTTCGTCGGTCTCACGCCCAGCCGGGTCCTCGACACCCGCTCCGGCCTCGGCGCCCCGCAGGCCCCGGCTGTGGGCGGTCGCGCGCTCCACGTCAGCGTCGCGGGCCGCGGTGGCGTGCCGACCGGCGCCGGCGCCGTCGTCCTCACCCTCACCGTGGTCGGCAAGGCCGCGGGTGGCTACCTCAGCGCCTACCCGACCGGCGCCGCCGTTCCGACCGCCTCGGTCGTCAACTGGACCACCGGTCAGGTCGTGGCCGGGCAGGCCACCGTCACGCTCGGCACCGGCGGCGCGGTCGACCTGCTGGTGAGCAGCGGCAAGCCGGTCGACCTCGTCGCCGACGTGTCCGGCTACTTCCTCGGGGGCACCCCGAACGCGCCCGGGGCCTACGTCGGCCGCACCCCCACCCGTCTGCTCGACACCCGCGCGGGCGTCGGCGGCCCCCGAGGCGCCCTCGCCAAGGGCGCCACGACCACCGTCGCGATCGCCGGACGGGGCGGTCTGCCCGCCGCGACCGGCATCAGTGCCGTCACCGGAACCCTCACCGCCGTGCGGTCGACGACCTCGGGCTACCTCACCGTCTGGGGCGGCGGCGACAAGCCGACGGTGTCGTCGCTGAACTTCGCCGCGGGCCAGGTCGTGTCGAACCAGGTCACGGTCCCGGTCGACGCCTCGGGCGCGGTCCGCGTGTTCGCCGGCGGCGGCCCGGTCGACGTCGTCCTCGACGTCACCGGGTTCGTCATCGGCGGTGCGGCCACCGAGCCCGGCACCTTCGTCGCACTCCCGCCCGCCCGCGCCTTCGACTCCCGCACGTCGGGGCCGCTCCCGATCGACCAGGAGATCCCGCTGACCCTGCCGGGCACGGGCGGGGTCCCGACCACCCGTGTCGCGGCCGTCGTCGCCAACCTGACCGTGACCAACGCCGGGGCGACGGGCTACCTGACCACGTACCCCGCTGGGGGTGCGCGGCCGGCCACGTCGAACCTCAACTGGACTGCGGGCCGCACCGTCGCGAACCAGGCCACGCTGACGGTCGGCGACGGCGGCGCGGACGTGCTCTACCTCGCGACCACCCGCGGGGTGTCGGTCGTCGTGGACGTCTCGGGCTACTACCTCCCGGCGCTGCCGGCCACGCCCCAGGACCTCACGGCCACGCCGACCACCACCTCCGTGACGTTGCAGTGGACCGAGCCCGGCGCCGACGTCGGCTACCCGGAGTCCTTCGACGTCCGCCGCCTGCCCGGCAGCGTGCCGCCCGCCTCGCGCACCGACGGCACACCCGTCTCCGGCGTCCCGAGCGACACGGGGGTGGTCGACACCGGGCTGACGCCCGGAACCACCTACAGCTACGCGGTCTTCGCGGTCGACCGCACCCACGTGAACTTCTCGGCGCCGGCCACCGTGACCGTCACGACCCTGCCGCCGGACCTCACTCCCCCGGGTCCGGACACCGCGCTCATCACTTCATCGGTCGGCACCACGACCGTGACACTGCACTGGACGCGTCCGGCCGACGCCGACTACGCGGACACCGTGCTGCGGTCCGCGGTCGGGACGACCCCGCCCGGTCCGCCCACCGGCAACCCTGTCGGCGTCGGCGGTCGTACTGACACCGTGATCGTCCAGAGCCTCGCGTCCGGAGCGACGTACACGTTCGCCGCGTACGCCCGCGACTCGTCTGGCAACGTCAGCCCCACTGCTTCGACCACGACCTTCACCACGGCTGGTACCCAGGGCGTTGTCGGGACCACAGTGCCGGTGCCGCCTGGTGCCTTCGACCCGCAGAAGCAGGTCACGGGCCAGGATTGCCCGCCGTCTGGGTCGTGTGTGGTCGTTGCGGGCTACTACGACGAGACCGCCGCGCGGCACGGACTTCTCCTGATCGGCGTGGTGGGCGTCGACGGCACGGTGAGCTCCACCCCGGTGCCCCTGCCGTCCACCGCGGCGTCGTTCACCAAACCGGTCGCCGCCGTGTCCTGCGCCGCGGACGCCGACTGCGAGATCGTCGGGACCTATGTCGACGACGCGACCGGCGATCGCCGCGCATTCGCGGCGCACTGGAACGGCGCTGCCGCTGCGTCTGCCCTGCTGCCCACCGTGGATGTCGACGCGCGCGCGATCGACTGCCCCGTGACGGGCAACTGCGTCGCAGTGGGCGGCCGGAGCGCCGCCTCCGCCGAGCAACCGTGGGCCGCTCGGCTCGCCGGCGGAGCGTGGACCGACGCGACGTTCAACACCAGCGCCGCATCGGTGACCTACGCGCTCGGCTCGGTCGCGTGCGCCACCGCCACATCGTGCGCGGCCACCGGCGACAGCGCCTCGACCTCCGGGGCGCCCGCGGCGCTCGTAGCGTCGACCACCACCGGCGCGAACTGGACCGCCCGCACCCTGCCTGCTCCCTCGGGCTCGACGGGGTGGACGGGCCTGGGTCGGGTCACCTGCCCTGTCACCGGCATCTGCGCCGCCGGCGGCCGCTACGCGTCCCCGTCGAGCTCGACCACCAGCGCACCTGCGTTGTTGAGTTGGCGCGCGGGCACCTGGTCGACGGAACTGTTGCCCACCACCTCCGCCGATGCAACCGACGTCACCGACGTCGCGTGCAGCAGCGCCCTGTGCTCGGTCCTCGTCGGGTTGGGGACCGCGTCAGTCCTGCTGACCCGCCCGGTGACGGGCGGAACGTGGACGATCCGAACCCAATCCGCTTTGCCGGCCGGTGCCACCACGGAGACAAAGGGGCTCAGCGGCATCGCTTGCACCGCCGACGGCCGCTGTGGCGGCGTGGGTGCTTGGACGGACAGTGCCCATGTCAGTCACGGCTTCGTCGCCGCACTGTCGACGAACTCGTCGAATTCGGCCACCACGGTCGAGCCCTCCGTCGCCGCCCGGCTGGGTGGGGCCGCTCTGAGCGACCCGGTTTGTACCGCGGACGGACAATGCGTCGCGACCGGCAACTACCTGGCCACCACGGAGGACGCGTGGGTTGCGTCGTTCCGGATTGTCGGAGGGTGAGGCGTCGCGGTCAGACGCCGCCGCCTCCGCCGCCCATGCCACCGATGATGTTGGCGGCAGCACCGCGTTCGATGAGCCGGGCTGTCTTCTCCTGGTCGGTGAGTTCGCGGAGCGGGATCTCGATGTCCCGCTCGCTGCGCCGGGTCCAGACGTAGAGACCGACGAGCAGGGCGAGCATGACGACCCCGCCGATGATGCCGAGCACGATCACGACGACCTCCGCTTGACGCTGGGCGTCTGACCGTACGCCTGCCCGCTCGGTGCGTCTCCCCACAGCGCGCGGTAGTACCGCATCCGCACGGGATCCGCCTCGACGCCGTACGCGGCGAGCAGCGGCACCTCGTAGCCCGGACCGAAGTTCCAGACCGTGCTCCAGGTGGCGACGGCGAGGTCGGCCCACCTGTCGGCCACACCGAGCGCGCCGAGGTCGACGTGACCGGTCACCTCGCCGTCCTCGTCGAGGAGCGTGTTCGGCACGCACGGATCGCCGTGGCACACGACCAGCCTGTCGACCGGCGGCGTCGGCCCGAGCTCACGCTGCAGGTCCTGGACGGCGCGGCCGGACTCGGCCGCGAGGCGCGGCAGTCGGGTCGCAGGGCCCCAGTCGTAGAGGCACTTCTCGACCGGCAGGGCGTCGTGCAGCAGCCGCAGTCCGCGGCCCACGGCCCGGGCGGCGGCGCGAGGGTCGGACTTCCAGCGGGTGGCAACCGCCGACTTCCCCGGCAGACCGGCGGTGTGCAACCAGGCCGCCGTCTCGTCGCGTCCGGTGCCGAGCACCTTCGGCACGGCGGTGTACGGCGCCGCCCACCGCAACCGTCGGACCTCCGCCCCGATGTCGGCGAGCGGGTGGTGCGGCTGCCACTTGACGAACTCGCGGCCGTCGCCGTCGCCGACCTCGAACGTCAACCCGCCGAGCTGGTTGCGCCACACGCACCGGGTGGGACGGCCGGCCGCGATCGTGGTGACCGCCGGCGGGACCTCGACGTGCGTGCCCGGGAAGCTCATCGACCTCCACGCTAGTCATCGACGGCCGGCCACCCGATCGTTGCACCCTGCAACCAGCGGGTGCCGGCGATGTTCGGGTTCGATCTGGCAATCGTGTGCCACGCCGGATGAGGTCACGAATCGGACACGGCGTGGAACGGGACGGCCGGCCTCGGCGTCTACCGACGTCTCGCGCACCGCGGGACCACGACCAGGAGGACCCGCCAGTGCTCACCTCAGCTCGTCTCCGCGCGACCCTCGTCGCGTCCACCCTCGCGGCCGTCGCCGTGACCGGCCTCGTCGAGGCGCCGTCCAGCTCGGCCGCCGCACCACCGCCCGGCGGCTCGATCGTGCCCATCGCCCCGGTCCGGGTGCTCGACACCCGCGCCAGCACGGGCCTGCTCACCCGGGGGACGATCAGGCCGCTCCAGGCCCTGCCCGGCGTCGCCCGCGCCGACGTGACCGCGGTGCTCATCAACGTCACGGTGGTCAACGCGACCGCCCCCGGGTGGATCCGGGTCGGCGAGGGCGCCGGAACCTCGAGCAGCAACTTCGTGGCGGGGGCACCGTCCGCCACCCTCGCCATGGTGCCGATCCCGACGGCGTCGCCCTCCGGGAACGTAGCCTTCGTCGCCTCGACGGGGGTCGACGTCGTCGCCGACGTCGAGGGATACGTCACCAGCGCGAGCGCCGCCACCACGTCGACGTTCACCCCCGTCGCCCCGAAGCGCATCGCCGACACCCGGTCGGACACCGGGCTGGTGCCGTTCAGCGCGAACGGCACGCAGCTCCTCGACGTCCGTTCGCGTGCCGGGCTGCCGGCGAACGCCACCGCCGTCGTCGCGAACCTCGTCGCGATCAAGCCGACCGCCACCACGACCTACCTCACCGCGTACCCCAGCGGCATCGCCCGTCCCACCGCCTCCACCCTCAACCTCTCCCGCGGCACGACCGTGGCGAACCGCGTCGTGCTGCCGCTCCGCGCTGACGGCCGCGTGGCGATCTACAACTACGCCGGTCGGACCGACGTCCTCGTCGACGTCAACGGGTACCTCGCTCCGGATGGGACCGGCTCGTATTTCGTGCCGTCCCCCGGCATCCGGATCGACGACACCAGCGGCGAGGGTGCGAACGTCAAGCTCCCGGCCCACGGCTCGGCCACGACCACCGGCGCCTGGGTGACACTCGCGTCGGCCTCGGACTTCGACGGCTACCTGCTGGCCGGCCCCACCCTGACGCTGCCGGCGAAGTACTCCGACCTCAACACCATCCAGGGCCGGGCGGTGGCCAACTCCGGCCCCGTGAGCCTGGCATCGGACGGCTACTTCCGCGTCGCGTCGGTGCCGACCAGCCGGTTCGTCGTCGACTTCAACGGTTGGTTCCAGAAGGCCGCTGGCGCCTGATCGTTGCATGAACCAACGGTGCCCGCGGCCTCCGGACCGCGGGCACCGTTGCGTTGTGCAACCGATCGCAGCACGAGTTCGGTCACGAATCAGCAACGCAAGCAACGGATTCGCCTCGAGCGCGACTCTCTGCTGACGGCCTCGCACCACCGCGAGCCGCAATCCCGGGAGGACCCGCCGTGAACCTGCTCCGCCGCCCCGTCACCCTCTTCGTCACCGCAGCCGCCGCGTCGATCACCCTCGGCTCGCTGCTCGGTGTCGCCGCCCACAGCGACGCCGCCACACCCACGCCATCGGCTGCCACCGCGGTCACCGCCGGCAACCCGAAGGTGCCGAACGCGACGTCAGCAGCCGGACCGGTGTTCCTGCGCCCGGGCGAGAGCCTGCGCTCCGACGACCGGTCGCGTTCGTGGCTGGAGAGCGGCGGCCTCGCCGCCGGCTCCGAGAACGTCCTCGCCACGACGACCGGTTTCACCCTCGAGCTCGAAGGCAACGGCGACCTCGTCTAATACCAGCTCACCGCTACCGGACGGGCCGCGGTGTGGTCGGCGGGCACCCGCTCGGCCACACCCACCAGCCTGCAGTTCCAGCGCGACGGCAACGTCGTGCTGCGCGACAGCGCCGGTAAGGCCTTGTGGGCGACCGGAACCGCCGGGAAGCCTGCGGCGTACTTCGATGTCTACGGCAACGGTCAGGTCGTCACGCAGGACGTGGCCGGCCACATCCTCTCGGCACACGGTCGAGCGGAGACCGGCATCCCCGGCGTCGTCATCAACCGGGCCAGCACGCCGGCGACGTTCACCGACGCCGGACCGTTCCGCTCGCTGGCGGTCCAGTCCGACGGGAACGTCGTCGTGTACGACGTCGTCACCCCGCGCCACGTGGTGTGGTCGACGGGCACCGCGGGTGCGGGCCCGGTGCGGCTGATCGCGCAGAACGACGGCAACCTCGTCCTGCGTCAGATCGCGACCGGCCGCGCGGTGTGGGCGTCGGACAGTCACGGACCTCAGGCTTACTACCAGTTCGACCTCCAGGACGACGGCAACATCGTCCTCTACCGCACCGACGGCATCCGACGCGTGCAGGCCGTCTGGTCGACCGGCACCCGTCGCTGATCGCGGCACCTGACACCACTCACGCAGAGGACCCGCCATGCTCGCACTCCGCTCCGCTCGGAGTCCGGTGGACTACCCCGCGTGGCGCTGCACGAGGTCCATGGCGACGAGCGCGCTGCGTTCCTTGTCCTTGATCTCCAGCACCACGTCGACGTCCACGCCCGCGGTGCGGACCTGGTGCAACCAGGCCGAGAAGTACTCCGGGACGATCTCCGCGGCGTGCGTGCCGAGCCGTTTCGAGAGGTCCTGCGAGGAGTAGTCCACCAGAGGCGGGCCGTCATCCGTGCCCCACGTCGCGGCGGCGCGGGCGACGGCCCCGCTCACGTCGTAGACCTCGTCGGTCACGGCCAGGTGGAGGTTGTCGAGCAGGACCGGGACACCGCAGCGCTCGGTGATCCACACGACCTCGGACCAGCCGATCCCGAAGTCGTCGTTCTCCAGCACCAACCGGTCCCGGATCCGCTGGGGCAGCGCGTCGTACCGCTCGACGAACCGGGACAGCGACGCCGCCATGTCGCCGTACGCGCCGCCGCCGTGGATCTGGAACTTGTGCGTGGCGTCGAGGCCCATCGCCTCGAGGACGTCGCAGTGGTAACCGAGGTCGTCGACGCTGCGGGCGTGGGTCTGCTCGTTCGGCGAGTTGATCAGGGTGTACTGGCCCGGGTGGAAGGACAGTCGCATCCCGTACGCCTGGACGTACGCCCCGATCTCGGCGAACACCTCGGCGAACTCCGTGCGCCAGTCGACGTCGACGACCGGGTGCGCACCGAACGGCACGAGGTCGGAGGTGACGCGGTGCATGAGCAGGCCGTGTTCGACGTTCCACTCCAGGATCGCCTGCAGGCCCGAGAGGTTCGCGGCCAGCGTGTCGCGGAAGCGCTGCGGTGACCACGACTTGAGCATGAAGCGGGCGTGGCTGCGCACACCTTCGTCGGCCAGGGTCCGGTTGATGGCCGCGTAGCCGATGCGCACGCCTCCCACGGTAGGACCCCGGGAACACCGCCGCGCCCGACCCCTCGGGAGGGGCCGGGCGCGGCGGCGGTGTGGTGCAGGGTGCAACGGTCAGTCAGACCGAGGCGGGCGACTCAGTAGCGGTAGGTGTCCGGCTTGAACGGACCCGCGACGTCGACGCCGATGTACTCGGCCTGCGCCTTGGAGAGCGTCGTGAGCTTGGCGCCCACGGCGTCGAGGTGCAGACGGGCGACCTTCTCGTCCAGGTGCTTCGGGAGGACGAAGACCTGCGGGGTGCCGCCGTCGGCCGGCTGGTACTGGTCGTTCTTGGTGATGATCTCGATCTGCGCGATGGTCTGGTTCGAGAACGACGCCGACATCACGAAGCTCGGGTGACCGGTGGCGTTGCCGAGGTTCAGCAGCCGACCCTCGGACAGCACGATGATCGTGTGGCCGTCGGGGAAACGCCACTCGTGGACCTGCGGCTTGATCTCGTTCTTGACGATGCCCGGCACCTGCGCGAGGCCGGCCATGTCGATCTCGTTGTCGAAGTGACCGATGTTGCCGACGATCGCCTGGTGCTTCATCCGGCCCATGTGCTCGGCCATGATGATGTCCTTGTTGCCGGTCGTGGTGATGAAGATGTCGGCGCGGTCGACGACGTCCTCGAGCCGGACGACCTCGAGGCCGTCCATGGCCGCCTGCAGCGCGCAGATCGGGTCGACCTCGGTGACGACGACTCGGGCGCCCTGGCCACGCAGCGACTCGACCGAGCCCTTGCCGACGTCGCCGTAGCCGCAAACCACGGCGAGCTTGCCGGCGATCATCGTGTCGGTGCCACGGTTGATGCCGTCGATGAGCGAGTGGCGGCAGCCGTACTTGTTGTCGAACTTGGACTTGGTGACCGAGTCGTTGACGTTGATCGCCGGGAACAGCAGCGTGCCGTTCTTGGCGAACTCGAGCAGGCGGTGGACACCGGTGGTGGTCTCCTCCGTGACGCCGACGACGCCGCGGGCCATGGTGGTGAACCGCTGCGGGTCGGAGGCGAGGCTCCGACGCAGGGTCTCGAGGATCACGCGGTACTCCTCGGAGTCCGACGCGTCGGCCTGCGGAACCGCGCCCGCACCCTCGAACTCGACGCCCATGTGGATGAGCAGGGTGGCGTCACCACCGTCGTCGACGATGGAGTCCGGGCCGGAGCCATCGGGCCAGCGCAGCAGCTGCTCGGTGCACCACCAGTACTCCTCCAGCGTCTCGCCCTTCCAGGCGAAGACCGGGACACCCTGGGGGTTCTCGACGGTCCCGTTCGGGCCGACGACGACGGCCGCGGCCGCGTGGTCCTGGGTGGAGAAGATGTTGCAGCTGACCCAGCGCACGTCGGCGCCGAGGGCCGCGAGGGTCTCGATGAGGACGGCGGTCTGCACGGTCATGTGCAGCGAGCCCGCGATCTTCTTGCCCTTGAGCGGCTGCTTCGGGCCGAACTCCTCGCGCAGGGCCATGAGGCCCGGCATCTCGTGCTCGGCGAGGCGGATCTCGTTGCGGCCGAAGGCGGCGAGCGAGAGGTCGGCGACCTTGAAGTCGCTCACCGAACCCGCGGTGTCGGGCGTGAGCTGGACGCCGGTGGTGGTCGAGGTCATGTGCTGGACTCCTGTCGTCGGTGGTTCCGGGTGCGTCGGCGCGACCGCGGGAGTCGGCGCCGGGTAGTCGTTGTCGTCGAGGGTCAGCCGCCGGTAGAGCCCGGCGACCTCGGGTGCCTCGGGGCGGTGCAGGGCACCGAACCAGGCGTCGACGTCGGCGGCCAGGGCGGGATCGGTGCGCACGCGCCGTTCGTAGCCGAGGTCGGTGATGCCGAGTCCGTGCGTGTCGAGCAGCGTCCGCAACTTCACGAGCCGGTCGACCTGTCGATCGCCGTAGAGCCGGTGGCCGCCCGGGGACCGGAGCGCGGGCACGAGGCCCGCCTGCTCGAGGTACCGGAGCATCCGCTGGGACCACCCCGTGGCCTCGGCGACCTGCTGCATGGTCATCGGTTTCATGGCGGGACCCAAGTTACCACGATCGTGTCAGATTCCGCGCGACAGACCGACGTGACACCGGTCGCGGTCTGCCGCACCGGACCCGCCGGCCGGCCGGTCAGACCGGGCTGTGACTCAGCACCCGCAGGAGGTCGCGCTGGCGCACCCACCCGGTGACGCCCGCGGTGTCGCCGACCGCCACGGCGCCCGCGCCCTGCTCGAGGCGGGTCAGGACGGCCCCGAGCTCGGAGCCCGCCGCGACCGGGTCCGCCGGTCCGGTCACGGCGCCGACCGGCGCGGTGTCACCCGCCGCCAGCGCACTCATGACGTCGTGGGCCGAGACCACCCCGCGGAAGGTCCCGTCGGCCCGGACCACGGGCAGGTGGGTCTCGGACCCGTCGGCGAACCGGGCGGCGGCGAGGTGCAGGTCGTCGGTGTCGACGACCGGTTCGGGCACCTCGACCACGAAGTCCGAGACCGGCCGCCGCCGCAACCGGGCATCGGCGGGCTCGTCGATGTCGATGCCCCGGCGCAGCAGCTTGCGGGTGTAGACCGTGTCGGCCGAGACGAGGTGGCTGATCCCGGTGGCCAGCACGATCGCGAGCATCAGCGGCAGGATGATCGAGTACTCGCCGGTGAGCTCGAACAGGATCACGACGGCGGTGATCGGCGCCCGGGCGGCCCCGGCGAACACCGCACCCATGCCGATGAGCGCGTAGGCGCCGACCGATCCGCCGCTCGAGGGCGCGACCGCGTGGACGACCTCACCGAAGGCCGCCCCGGCCATGGCACCGCAGAACAGGCTCGGGGCGAAGACTCCACCGGAACCGCCGATGCCGATGGTGAGGCTGCACGCGACGAGCTTGCCGACCAGCAGCAGCACCAGGAACGCGATGCCGTACCCGCCCGCCACCGCGCGTCCGAGCACCGGGTAGCCGACCCCGTACATCTGCGGCAGCACCAGCAACAGCGCGCCGAGCAGGAGTCCGCCGACGGCGGGCCGCAGCCACTCGGGACCACGCCAGGCCCAGTCGCAGGCGTCCTCGATCGCGTACAGCACCCGAGAGAACGCGACGCCCACCAGGCCCGCGAGCAACCCCAGCAGCGCGAACAGCGGGTACTGCGCGAGGTGGTCGACGTGGAACGTCGGCAACGTCAGGAACGGCGTGTCGCCCAGGACGGACCGGCCGATCACGCTCGCGGTCACCGAGGACAGCGCGACCATGCCGAACGCCTCGGCCTCCCACCGCCGCAGGATGAGCTCCATCGCGAAGAAGACGCCGGCCAGCGGCGCGTTGAACGTGGCCGCGATCCCGCCGGCCGCACCGCACGCGACCAGCAGCGTGATCCGGCGTTCGTCGAGCCGGAACAGCTGGGCCACGCTGGAACCGAGGGCGGAGCCGATCTGCACGATCGGTCCCTCACGGCCGACCGAGCCGCCGCCGCCGATGCACAACGCCGAGGCGACCGCCTTCACGAGCGCCACCTGCGGGCGGATCCGTCCGCCGTTGCGGGCGACCGCGACCATCACCTCCGGCACGCCGTGGCCACGGGCCTCCCGCGCGAACCGGTACACGAGCGGTCCGTAGAAGATGCCGGCGACGACCGGGGCGAGGACGACGAACCACCGCCCCAGCCAGGGGATCTGCGGGTTCGCCACGTGGCCACGCCCGGCGTAGTCGGTGAACCCGGTGAACAGGTGGGTGACGCCCTCGATCATGAACCGGAAGACCACGGCTCCGAGCCCGGCTCCCACGCCGATCACCAGTGCCAGGGCGACCAGACCCAGCCGACGCGAACGCAGGCTCTGAATCCGGGACACGGGCACGCGAACAAGAGTCACACTTGCAGTATGCAATCGTTGTACTGTCTCATCAAGAAGATGCGACCATGGTCATGACCACCGACGGAGGACCTCGTGCCGGAAACGCCCGACCCGCTCGATGAGATCGTCGAAGCCGTGCTCGCGAGCTCGCGTGCCCTGGTGGCGCTCTCGGCACGGTCCATCGCGGGCGCCCAGGGCGTGACGCTCCCCCAGTACCGGATGCTGGTCGTGCTGTCGGAACGCACCTCGACGTTGACCGAGCTCGCGGCCCAACTCGACGTCGCCCCGTCGACGGCGCTGCGGATGGTCGACCGACTCGAGGCCGCCGGGCTCGTCGACCGCGCCGTGCGGCCCGAGAACCGCCGCGAGACCCAGTTGAGCCTGACGACGGCCGGTCGGCGAACCGTGCGGACCGTCACGAACCGTCGCCGCCGCGATCTGCGGTCGGTCGTGGAGCTCATCGAACCCGCGCGGCGCGAGGACGTCGCGCGGGCGATGGCGGCGTTCGCCGAGGCGGCCGAGCGGGCCTGGCCCACCGGCGGCGACTCGTGAGCCGCGGACGTGACTAGCGGACGACGCGGGGCCCGACCGTGGCCCGGAAGACCGTCCCGGTGCCGGTGAGCAGCACCGCCCGCCCGGCCGGCACGAACGCCGCCCGGCCCGGGGTGAGCGTGACGTCGGCGTCGCCACCCCGCGCGACCACCCGCCCGCCGGTCGCCAGCAGCAGCTGCGGTCCCCCGGAACTGACGTCGTGGGCCTCCGGCCCGATCTCCAGACGCAGGAGTTCGAAGTCGTCGACCGGAACGGGGTACACGACGTCGCCGTAGGCGTCCAGCGAGGGCCACGGCTGCCCCGGCACCGGGTCGAACGAGGCGATCCGCAGCAGTTCCGCGGCGTCGACGTGCTTGGGCGTCAGCCCGCAGCGCAGGACGTTGTCACTGTTGGCGAGGATCTCCACGCCGAAACCCTGGACGTAGGCGTGGATCTGACCCGCGGCCAGGAAGACGGCCTCGCCCGGCTCGAGCCGGACCAGGTTGAGCAGCAGCGCCACGACCGGGCCGATCTCGTCGGGTGACTGCTCGGCGAGGCGGGTCGTGCACCGGGCGACCGGCGCGTACCGGCCGTTCGGCCAGGTCTCGAGGTAGCGACGCGCCCCGGCCGCGGCCGCGGCGACCAGCACCGGCGCCTCCCCCGCGGGAACGTCCAACAGGTAGGTCATCGCGGCCCGAAGATCCGTTGCACCCTGCAGCACTTCCAGCAAGGGGTCCAGTTCGGGCGTCTCGAACTCACGGACCAGCTCGGCGGTCTCGGCCGGGTCGCGGAACCCGCACAGCGCCTCGAACGGGGTCAGCGCGCACAGCAGTTCGGGCTTGTGGTTGTCGTCCTGGTAGTTGCGGTGCGCCGCGCCGATCGGGACGCCGGTCGCGTTCTCGCGCGCGTACCCCTTGCGGGCCTGCGCCAGGTTCGGGTGGACCTGCAGCGACAGGGCCTTCTCGGCCGCGAGCAGCTTGAGCAGGAACGGCAGACGTCCCGCGAACGCGGTGTCGACCCGCGCACCGAGCATCCCGACCGGGTCGGCCGCCACCAGCTCGTCCAGCCCGACCGACGCCGTGCCGTCGTGCCACTGCGACGGCGCGCCGGGGTGGGCACCCACCCACAGCTCCGCCACCGGCACGCCGGACGGCTCGTCGCCCAACAGCTCCGGGATCGCCGTGGCCGAACCCCAGGCGTAGTCGCGGGCGGTGGTGGCGAGCGCCAACACGTCGGGCACGGGGATCACGTCATCTCTCCAGGCTGCGGTGCGGACGGGTCGAGGTCGCGGAGCAACGCCAGGTAGGCCGCGGTGAACAGCCCGAGCTGCACCGCCACGGCCCACCGCACGAGCGGGTCGCCGCCGGGCACGGTGTCGAGGGTCGAGGCCCGCACGCCCGCCACCTCGGCGGCGCGGGTCACGACGCGCGCGGCGGCGAACGCCTCGCGCTCGTCGGCACCCCGGAGAGACGGGCCCGGTTCGGCGCCGGCGTCGGGCACCCCGAACCCGGGATCGTCGGGGGCGTCCTCACTGCCGATGAGCACCACCCGCGGCCGGGCGACCGGCTCGTCGACCCGGTCGCGGAAGAAGTCCTCCTCGGTCCGTCCGCCCGGGGTCACGAACACGGCAGTGGCCTGGGCGACGTCCTCGGGCAGGTGCAGCGCCACCGCGGGCGACCCGGCGAACAACCGCAACGCCGAGGCGAAGCGGTCGGCCGCGACAGCGGAGAGTGGCCCCGCCCCCACCAGCACCGGCTGGGCCTCGGTGAACTCCTCGGCGAGCGACCGGGCGGGGTTGGCGAAGGCGTCGGCGTCGGGGCGGCACGAGTGGGCGACGTCGTCGAGGGCGTCGGCGATCTCGGTGAGCAACCGCGGCCCGACGGTGGTCAGACCCCAGCGCCCGGCGGCGATGAGCACCGGCCCGAGCGCGGTCCACCCCGCGGCACGCCGGGGCGTGTCGGCGGGCAGGTCGACGACCACCCCCCGACCGGCGGCCGCGGCCACGGGCGAGCCGGCGGGCGCCACGACGAGCAGCGAGCACCCCCGGCGTGCCGCCTGCGCGGTCAACGCGACCAGACGCGGGTGACGGCCGTCGAGGCTGACCACGACAGCGGCGTCCGCGGCACCGGCGAACCGGGGCAGCTGCGGGGTGCGCACCACGCTCACCGGCGCGACGGGCGCGGCGAGGACGGTGAGCAGGTCGGCCACCAGCGAGGTCGGCTCGTCGGTCGCGACCAGCACCGATCGCGGTGGGCCGCCGAGGTCCAGCCGGTCGGGGTCCCAGTCGCGGAACCGGCCCGCGCCGACCTCGTCCGCGCGTCGCACCTGGGCGCCCGCGTGCGCGAGGTGCCAGAGCAGCCGGCCGCGGTCTCGCGCGAGCAGCGACTCGGTGTCGACGGGCGCGCTCACGAGGTGACCGGTACGCCCAGGCCGTTCGGGCCGGGAACGGCGTCGTCGGGCAGCAGCACCGGGATGCCGTCGCGGACCGGGAACCGGCTGCGGCAGACGGTGCAGACCAGCTCGTCGCCGTCGCGTTCCAGCGGCGCGTGGTCGGGGCTCGGGCAGGCGAGCAGGTCCAGCAGGTCGTCGGCGTTCATCCGCGGATGACGCCCAGCGCCTCATCGCGCAGTGCCGTCATGGCCGCGGCGTCCGGTGCCTCGACGTTGAGGCGCAGCAGCGGCTCGGTGTTCGACGCCCGCACGTTGAGCCAGCTGCCACCCTCGAGGTCGATCGTGAGACCGTCGAGTTCGTCGACGGCGGTGGTCCGGTCGGCGAAGTGCTCACGGACCGCGGCGCTGCGGGCGGCCTGGTCGTCGACCGTCGAGTTGATCTCGCCCGAGGCGACGTAACGCTCGTACTTCTCCGCCAGCACCGACAGCGGCTGGTCCTGCTCACCGAGCGCCGCGAGCACGTGCATCGCCGCGAGCATGCCGGTGTCGGCGAACCAGAAGTCGCGGAAGTAGTAGTGCGCGGAGTGCTCGCCGCCGAACACCGCGTTGGTGCGGGCCATCTCGGCCTTGATGTAGCTGTGGCCGACCCGGGTGCGCACCGGGTTGCCGCCGTGCTCGGTGACGATCTCGGGCACCGCGCGGGAGGTGATGAGGTTGTGGATCACCGTGCTGCCGGGGGCCCGCGCGAGTTCACGCTCGGCCACCAACGCGGTGATCGCGCTGGGCGAGACCGCCGCGCCGTTCTCGTCGACGACGAAGCACCGGTCGGCGTCACCGTCGAACGCGAGACCGATGTCGCCGCGGGCCTCGACGACACCCTTCTGCAGGTCGACCAGGTTGGCGGGTTCGAGCGGGTTCGCCTCGTGGTTGGGGAACGACCCGTCGAGTTCGAAGTACATCGGCACGATCGTCACCGGCAACGCCCCGAGCGGACTGTCGGCGTCGAGCACGGCTGGCACGGTGTAGCCCGCCATGCCGTTGCCGGCGTCGACGACGACCCGCAGCGGCCGGATGCCCGAGAGGTCGACGAGCGAACGCAGGTGCTTCGCGTAGTCCACCAGGACGCTGGTCTCCTCGACCGTGCCCTCACGGTCGGCCGCGACGAGGCTCTGACTGTCTTCGAGGTAGCTCTGGGCGCGTTCGCGGATCTCGACCAGACCCGTGTCGTTGCCGACCGGCGCCGCGCCGGGGCGGCACATCTTGATGCCGTTGTACTGCGCCGGGTTGTGACTGGCAGTGAACATCGCGCCGGGCAGCTGCATCGCGCCGGACGCGTAGTACAGCAGGTCGGTGGAGCCCAGGCCGACGTCGACGACGTCCGCCCCGCGCAGCGTCGCCCCCGCCGCGAAGGCCGCCACGAGATCGGGCCCCGACGGCCGCATGTCGCGGGCGACCACGATCCGGCGGGTCGGGGCGTCCGCGAGCACGACGTCGACGAACGCGGCCCCGATGGCGCGGGCGACGTCGGCGTCGAGTTGGTCCGGGACGACGCCGCGGACGTCGTAGGCCTTGACGATGGTGGCGAGGTCGATCACGGGTCCGATCCTGCCAGGCGCGTGTGGCGGGCGGATCACGCGACGGGGTCGCAGCGACGACGGACACGCCACCCACCGGCCGTCGGCGCCGCCCTCCCGGGAGGACGAGGTGCCACGGTCGGGGTCAGGCCTCGGGCGTCACTCGACCGGCGTCGGCACGATCCGCAGGTGGCCGCGGCGCGAGCGCGAGCCGGCCGGAGCGGGCAGGGGCGGGCCTGCCGGGCGCGGCGAGCCGTAGGACCGGACGGGGCCACCGGGGCGCACGGGACGGCCGCCACGTCCGGCCTCGGCCGGGACGACGACCTCGGCGGGCACGACGAGGTCGACCCGGGCCGCCTCGCGCACGGCGTCGGCGAGGGCCTCCAGGTCGTCGGGCTGCGGAGCGGGAACGGGGAAGTCGCCCTGGTGACGCAGGACCTCCCAGCCGCGCGGCACCGTGAGGCGGAGCGCGTGCTCCTCGCACAGGTCGTACGAGTGCGGTTCGGCCACGGTGGCGAGCGGGCCGACCACGGCCGTGGAGTCCGAGTACACGTAGGTGAGCGTGGCCACGGCCGCGCGTCCGCACCCGGAGCGGGAGCAGCGGCGAGGAGACGTCACGGCTCGCGACCCTAGCCGCGGCGCAGCTTCTGGTCCGGCAGACTCGCGGGAGACGTGAGATCCGCCAGTAGGCTCGGCCCCGTGACGCGCAGCCTGACCCGCGAGTCCGGGAACGGGCGCCCGAGCCGGCGGCGGCGCCGCGACCGGCACGGCCGGGGGCGCCGCGGCGTGCTCGCCCCGCCGGAGGTGCCGATCGCCCGCAGCCGCGCCGAGCAGTTCGACGACCTCGTGCTGGACGCCGTCGAGGACCTCGAGCACACCTGGGCCGAGGAGATCGCCTCGTTGCAGTTCGCGGTCGAGGAGGTGCCGGGGCCGGTCGAGGACGAGTTCTCCGCCGACGTCGTCGCCGACAAGGGGATCGTGCTCGCGCAGTTGCACCGGGGCCAGCCCGACACCCGCTCGCGCCGTGACCGGCGCGCCGACCCGGACGGCGGTGACACCGGCCCGGTGGTGGTGATCTACCGACGCCCGGTCGAGGCCCGCACCGAGGAGGGCGAGGACCGGGCCGACCTGGTGTTCAGCCTGGTCGTCGAACTGGTCGCCGAGTGGCTCGGACGCGACACCGACGAGATCGACCCACGCTGAGCCCGCGCGCTCCGGAGGCCCCCGCACTCCGGAGCGGCGCGGGTGTCAGATCGCGCGGCGCTTGAGTCGCCGGCGCTCGCGCTCGGACAGTCCGCCCCAGATGCCGAACCGTTCGTCGTTGTCGAGGGCGTAGCCCAGGCACTCGGCCTTGACCTCGCAGCCGGTGCAGACGCGCTTGGCCTCGCGGGTCGAGCCGCCCTTCTCCGGGAAGAAGGCCTCGGGGTCGGTCTGGGCGCACAGGGCACGTTCCTGCCAGCTGGACTCGTCCGGCAGGCCGAACAGGGCGGTGAGGTCCTCGTCGCCCCACGAGGCGGGCACGACGGTGGGCAGCGGCAGGAACGGGTCGTGCCGGCCGACGAAGTGGGCCTCGGGCCCTTCCGCGGGGCGCGGGGACTCGGACGGGCCGTGCTCCTGGGGGTCCTGGTGCATGGTCGTGGTCTCCTCCGCTCGAGACGTGTCGCCCTGGACTTCCGCGACCGGACCGGATCCGGCTCCGAACGACACGCCTCGAATTACACACGTGTCGTTCCCCGTCCGTCAAGCCGAGGGGTGATATCCGACCTGTGAGGGCCTGGCTAATCTGGGCCCTGCGATGACCTGCTACGTCGACACCGTCCGCCAGTACCCCGAGGCCGGCCTGCGCTTCGACGCCTACTGCCACCTGCTGGCCGACGACCGCGAGGAACTGCACGCCCTGGCCGCGCGTCTCGGCATGCCCCGCCGGGCGTTCCAGGACCACCCGTGGCGTTGGCACTACGACCTGCCCGCCCCGTTGCGTCCGGCCGCGGTCGACGCGGGTGCGGTGGTCGTCGACTTCCACGCCGTGGCCCGGCTGCTGCGCGCCCGCCGCACCGCCGTCGCGGCGGGAGGCGCGCGGTGAGCGCCGCGAGTCCCCTCGAGCCCGAGTCGACCGGCGAGATCGTCACCGGCGACCGGATCGCGACCGACCTGCTGCGCGCGTCGGTCGGCACCACCGGCGAACTGGTCACCCGCCGCGGTCTCGCCGTGTGCCTGCGCGGGGCACTGCTGGCCGACCTCGCCCTCGCGGGCGCGCTGGCCGACACCGGCTTCGGGCCCACCCCCACCGGCGAGTCGCCCCCGGACGACCGGATCCTCGCCGCCGTGCACCGCACGGTGCAGGCCCGGCCGTCGGTGGCGTGGCGACGGTGGTTCCGGCACGTCGACGTCGACCTCGCGGCCCTCGCCGACGAACTGGTCGAGCTCGACCGCTGGACCGAGACCAGTCGGGGGATGACCCGCCGGGTCGTGCTGGACCGTGACGCCGGCGGCGCCGTGGTCCTCGGCCGTCGGGCCCGCGCCGTCGGCCTCGGATCCGAACCCGCGGCCTCGGCACGCGAGGCCGTGCTGGGTGTGCTGGTCGCCAGTTGGACCGGCGCACACGGCGAGGGCCGTCCCCGTGACACCGTCAAGTTGCCCTCGGTGCTCGCCGGGTTCGACGACGTCCCCGGCGAGTCGCGCCAGGCGGCGCACGCCGCGGTCGGCACCGCGCAGGTGATGCTGAAGAAGGCCCGCCGCCGCTGGCGGTAGCGGGACCCCACTACCGTCGGTCGCCGTGCGGGTCACGGTGCTGGCGGGCGGGATCGGCGGGGCGCGGTTCCTGCGAGGTGTGCGGCACGCGCTGCCCGGCCATCAGATCACCGCGGTGGTCAACACCGGCGACGACATCAGCGTGTTCGGCCTGCGCGTGTGCCCCGACCTCGACTCGGTGATGTACACCCTCGGCGACGGCATCGACCGGGAACGCGGGTGGGGCCGGGCGCAGGAGACCTGGACCGTCATGGAGGAACTGGCCGCCTACGAGGCGCCGCCGTCCTGGTTCAACCTCGGCGACCGCGACATCGCCACCCACCTGGTGCGCACCCAGATGCTCAGTGCGGGCTACGGCCTCGCGGACGTCACGGCCGCGTTGTGCGTGCGGTGGCAACCGGGCGTGCGACTGCTACCGATGACCGAGCAGCGCTGCGAGACCCACGTGGTGGTCGAGGACGCGGAGGCGCCGAGCGGCCAGCGGGTCATCCACTTCGAGCAGTGGTGGATCGAGCACCGCGCGAAGCTGCCGGCGCGGTCGTTCGTGCAGATCGGGCTCGACGACGCCGTGGCCGGCCCCGGCGTGCTCGAGGCGATCACCGAGGCCGACGTCGTCCTGGTCGCACCGAGCAACCCCGTCGTGAGCATCGGCACGATCCTCGCGGTCCCGGGCATCGCCGACGCCGTCCGGAACACCGCAGCGCCGGTGGTCGGGGTGTCACCGATCATCGACGGCCGGCCGGTGCGCGGCATGGCCGACGCCTGCCTGCCGGTCATCGGCGTCGAGGTCAGCGCGCAGGGCGTGGCGGCGCACTACGGTGCCCGCGCCCACGGCGGGCTGCTCGACGGTTTCCTCGTGGCCGAGGGCGACTCCGCCGTCGTGGACGGGCTCTCCGTGCGCGCGGTGCCGCTGCTCATGAGCGACGACGACCGCACCGCGCAGATGGTCCGCGAGGCCCTGGCGGTCGCCGGTGTCGACTGACACCGGCAGGAGCAACCCGGTCGACCACGCCGCCGGCCGGGTCGAGATCCTGCCGGTCACCGGGATCGGTGAGGTCGTCCCGGGTGACGACCTCGCGGCGGTCGTCGGCGACGCCGCACCCTGGTTGCGCTCGGGTGACGTCGTCGTCGTCACCTCGAAGATCGTGTCCAAGGCCGAGGGCCGCCTGGTGCCGGTCGGTGACGACCGTGAGGCGACCCGCCGCGCCGCCATCGACGGCGAGACGGCGCGGGTCGTCGCCACCCGCGGCGAGCTGAGGATCGTCGAGACCCACCAGGGGTTCGTCATGGCGGCCGCGGGTGTCGACGCGTCGAACGTCGCGTCCGACCAGATCGCCCTGCTGCCGGTCGACCCCGACGCGTCGGCGCGGGCCCTGCGGGCCGGACTGCGCGCGCGACTCGGGGTCGACGTCGCCGTCGTGGTCAGCGACTCCTTCGGCCGGCCGTGGCGGGCCGGGATCACCGATGTCGCCCTCGGTGTCGCCGGGCTCGACCCGATCGCCGACGCCCGCGGCGCGATCGATGCACACGGCAACGAACTGGTCGTCACCGAGGTCGCCGTGGCCGACGAGATCGCCGCCGCCGGCGACCTGGTCAAGGGCAAGCTCGGTGGCATCCCGGTCGCCGTCGTGCGCGGCCCGCGGGTCACGACCGACGACGGGCCGGGCGGGCGGGCGCTGGTGCGCACCGGCCCGCTCGACATGTTCGCCCTGGGCACGACCGAGGCGATCGCACTCGGCCGCCGCGGTGGCGAGGAACCGGGACCGTTGCACAGGGATGCGGTCGCGGTCCTCGACACCGTGGACGGTCAGCGTTCGCTGGTCGAGGCCTACCGGGGGTTTCTCGCCGCGCGGGCCGACGCCGTGTGGCGCTCCTGCGAGCCGGGACACGTGACGGCCTCGGCGTTGATCGTCTCCCCCGACGCCTCGCAGGTCCTGCTGGTGGCGCACCCGCGGATCGGGATGTGGGTGCAGACCGGCGGCCACCTCGAACCGTCCGACCCCACGGTGGCCGCGGCCGCACTGCGGGAGGCGACCGAGGAGTCCGGCATCGAGGGCCTCGACCTCGACCCACGCCCGATCGATCTCGACGTGCACGGGCTGACGTGTTCGCTCGGCGTGCCGACCCGGCACTTCGACGTGCGGTTCGTGGCCGTCGCCCCGGCCGGCGCGGTGCCCGTGCGCAGCGAGGAGTCCGACGACGTCGCCTGGTTCCCCTGGGACGCCCTGCCGTCCGGGGTCAGCGAGGACGTCCCGCGCCTGGTCGCCGCCGCCCGGGCCCGGCTGGCCTCGTGAGCCGTTTCGACGCGGCCCTGGCCCAGCTCGCCGGCTGGCCGGTCCCGCACGCCGCGGCCGTCGTCGTCGCCGCCGACCGGACGGTCGAGACGGCGGGTGAGGTCGAGCGGGAGTTCCCCCTGGCGTCCGTGACCAAGCCGCTGGCGGCGCTGGCCACGCTCGTGGCCGTCGAGGAGGAGGCGGTCACGCTCGACGGCCCGCTGCCGTCCGAGGTGCTCGCCGGGCTGCCCCCCGAACCGCCCGGGGAACTGACGCTGCGCCACCTGCTGGCGCACGCGTCCGGCCTCGACCCCGAGGGCACCCGCTGGCAGGCCGCACCCGCGACCCGCCGCATCTACTCCAACGGCGGCTTCGACGCCGTGGCGGCGACGGTCGCCGCGGCCACCGACATGACGTTCGGCGCGTACTTCCACGAGGCGCTGGTGCGTCCGCTCGACCTGCACGCCACCCGGCTCGACGGGTCGGCCGCGAAGGACGGCGTCGCGAGCGCCGCCGACATCGCCGTCGTCATCAGCCAGTTCCTCGTGCCCGGCGGTCTGAGCCAGCGCGAACTGTTGCACCCGACAACGCTGACCGCGGCGGTCGAGGTCCAGTGGCCGGGGCTGCGCGGCGTCCTGCCGGGGTTCGGCGGCCAGCCCGACAACGCCTGGGGGCTGGGCCTGGAGGTCCGCGACCACAAGAGCCCGCACTGGACGGGTGGAGGCAACTCCCCCGGCACCTTCGGCCACTTCGGCCAGAGCGGCACGATGACCTGGATCGACCCCGTGGCGGGCGTCGGCGTGGTCGCCCTGACCGACCGTGCGTTCGGGCCGTGGGCCGCCGAGGTGTGGCCCCGGTTCTCGGACGCGGTGCTGCAGGCCGCCGCCGCGTAGGGCACGATCGGAGTCGTGCCGACCATCGAGTACGCGACCGTCGCCAACCACGCCGAGGCGCTCAACGGCCTGCTCTACCTGCAGGGTGCGGGCTGGACCGACATGCAGGTGCCGTTCACCCCGCAGAACCAGCCGGCGCCCGTCCACCTCGGTATCGGGGTCTCTGTGCTGGTGGGCTGGAACGAGACCGACCAGCAGTTCCCGATGCAGGTCGCGATCATCGACGAGGACGGCCAGCAGCTGGTCTCGGTCGAGGCCCAGGTCCAGGCCGGCCGCCCGCAGGGCCTGCCGCCGGGCAGCGACCTGCGCACCGTGCTCGCGATCAACGCCGAGATGCAGTTCCCGAAGGACGGCGGCTACGAGCTGCGCACTGAACTCGGCGAGCAGGTCGTCACCGTCGCGTTCCGGGTGCACTTCCCCACCCCGCCCGCGGGCGGCCCCGCCGGCAGCGCGACCTCGATCGACCTCCCGCCGGGCATCTAAGACCGGATTCTGTGTACTTCTGCAGCCTGAGAGCGCAGGAGTACACAGAATTCGGCTCTAGATGGTGAGGTCGGTCTCCGGCAGGGCTCCGATGCCCGCGAACAGCGGCAGGTAGGGGCGGACGTCACCCTCGACCACCCACGAGCTGATCTGGGCGGCGGAGCGCCGCGCGGTCAGCGCGCGGAACAGGTCGAAGCCCGACGCCTCGAGGACGACCGCGACCGGGCCGTCGCCCGCCACGCACTCCCACGCCGGGCTGACCAGCGCGATCGCGGGCAGCCCGGCCTCGCCGACGCGCGGGCCGAACCGGCCCGCCATCCGGTCGCGGACGGTCTCCAGGCCCTCGTTCTCCTCGGCTCCCGGCGCCTCGAGCGCGCCGCGCAGGTCCTGCTCGTGGATGACGACGTCGTTGAGCGGCCGGGTGCCGCGGGCCGTCATCCACTGCACCAGCGGACCGGTGAGGCCCTGCCACTCCGCGACGAGCGCGGCGAGGTCACGGTCCCGCCGGGCGTCGACCTGCGCCTGCGTCCACGCCGGGTTGTGGTCGTCCGGCTCGTCACCGGCCACGACGTCCGCGCCGAGCCCGACCATGTGGGCCAGCAGGTCCTTCGCCGTCCAGTCCGGGCACGCCGGCACCCGTACCGACGCCTGGGCGTCGTCCCGCTCGGCCACCAGCCCGATCACCCGGTCCTGCGCCTGCTGCCACTGCGCGATCTCGTCCACCGTGCATGCCTACCCCATCGGTTGGGAGAATGGACGGTGTGACCGCCGCCCCGCCCCGCGCTGCGGCTCCGCTCACCGACGGTGACCTGACGGCCCTGCCGTCGTCGCGGTCCCCCCGCGGGTGGTGGCGGGCCGCCGTGGACCGGCTGGCCGGTTCAGATCCCGGTCTCACCCAGCTGCGTACCGCGGTGCAGGCCCTCGCGGCCATGACGCTCTCGGTGGCCGGCGCGGGGGCGTTCGTCGCCCTCACCGGCGCCCTGCAGGTCGACCCCGCCGGTCTGCCGAGGGCCGTGGTGGCGGCGCAGCACCACGGGGCACTGGTGATCGCCCTGCTGGTCGCGGGTCTGCTCGCGATGCAGGCGACGTTCTCCGTGCACGACACCAGCCTGCGCAGCGGCGCGCTGCTCTCGGCGACCCTGCCCCTGCCGATGCTCGCGACGATGGCGGTGGGGATCGCGCTCGCGCCGTACCACGCCCTGTCGCTGGTGTGGCTCGTGGTCGCGCTCGTCATCGGCGTGTACCTGCGGCGGTTCGGCCCGCGAGGGTTCGCCTACGGCCTGCTGACCTTCCAGGGCGCGTTCCTCGGGTACTTCCTCGCCGCGCAGCTCTCGCTCGGTTCACTCGGGTGGATCGCCGCGATCATGGTGATCGGGGTCGTGGCGTCACTGGTCGCCCGCTACGGGCTGCTGCGCCAGGACCCGCACCGCACCCTGCTGCGGATGTGGACGTCGTGGCGGGCACGTGCGCAACGCCTGCTGGAACTGGCCACCGAGCTGACCGACACCGAGTGCAACGATCGTCACCGGGCCTCGTTGCACGACTCGATCGGCCGCCAGCTCACCCGGCTCAACGAGTCGACGCTCATGATCGACGCCCAACTCGGTCAACCCGACGCGAGCCGCGCCGCGCTCGTGCTGCACCAGCGACTGTTCGACATGGAGCTCGCGCTCACCAACGTCTGCCGGTTCGCGGTCGCGGTCACCGACCGGTGCCCGGACTCCGACGTCCACCACGCGGTCCGTCAGGTGCTGCTCGACCTGCGGTCGGTGGACCACACGGCCGCGGTGCACGACGTCAGCGCCGTCCGCGACCTGCGCCCGGACGACCCCACCACGGCCGTCCTGCTCGACCGGTTCGGCCAGTCGGTCGAGGCGCTCGCCGGCGCCCGCCGGGAGTGGCTGGCCGTCTCACGGGCCGAGTTCAGCGGCGACACCGACACCGCGGCGGCCGTCCCCAGCGACCCGGACACCGCGACCCACGACTTCACCCCGGCCGTCGACCTGGTCTCCGGTTGGCTACCCGGGTCCGGTCCGGTGAGCGACGAGGCGACCAAGCTCCCCGGTCCGCGCCACTGGTGGCAGGGCGTGGGGCTCTCGGGTCCGGCGCGCGCGGCGATCCAGGTCGGGGTCGCGGCGACCATCTCCGTCCTGGTCGGCGGGCTGCTCTCGGACCGGCGGCTGTACTGGGCGCTGCTCGCGACGTTCCTCGCGTTCCTCGCGACCAGCAACAGCGGTGAGCAGGTCCGCAAGGCGCTGTTCCGGGTCGGCGGCACCCTGGTCGGGATCGTGCTCGGCGCGGTGATCGTGCACCTCATCGGCGGGAACCTGCCCGCGTCGGTCGTCATCATCGGGGTGGCGCTGTTCTTCGGGATCTACCTGATCCGCGTCAACTACACGTTCATGGTCATCGGCATCACGATCACGATGTCCCTGCTCTACGTCCAACTCGGCGAGTACAGCTGGAGCCTGCTCGTGCTCCGGTTGGAGGAGACCGCGATCGGTGTCGGGGCCGTGGTCGTGACGGTCCTGCTCGTGGTCCCCCTCCGCCCGCAGCGGGTGCTGACCGCAGGTGTCCTGCTGTGGTTCCGCGCGCTGAACGCCGTGGTCGACGACGCCCTGACCACGCTGGCCGGCGGTACACGGGTCACCCGGCTCGGGGTCCGCAACCTCGACGCCGCCTACCAGTCCCTCGTGGTCACGGCGCGTCCGTTGCAACATGCAACGTTCGGGCGCAACAGTTCCCAGCTGCGCGAGATCCTCGCCGTCGCCACCGCCGCCCGCAACTACGCCCGCAACCTCGCCACCGGTGCGCGCCCCTGGACCGACCCCGCCGTACTGGCCGCCCTCGAACCGGCCGCGGCCCGGATGCGGGACTCGCTCGCGGTCATCGACCGACGGTTGGAACAGCGGGAGTTCGCGCCCTACGTCCGGTCCGCGGCGCTGTTCAACGCCGTCGACCGCGCTCTGCCGGACGACGACCGCCGCTCCCACCTCGTCCTCCGCGACCTCATGCTGCTCGACGGCGCGTTGGCCCGCCTCGCCACGTCCCTGCGGCTGCCGGTCGAGGACCTCGACACCACACCCCCGGTGGCTGAGAGTTCAACCTTCCGGTCGCCTTAGCGTCACCTTGAGGGTCGGCCCAGCAGTCTTGGCGTCGCGCCGGAACCGGCGCCCCGGACTCCCCCAGCGGAAGGCTCGACCATGTTCCTCACGTCCCACCCCCTCGCGACGCGGTTCGCCCGCACCGGCGTGCTGCTGCTCGGCGCGGGTGCCGTGCTCGGCGCCGCCCTCGCCGTCGCTCCCGCGGCGACGGCCAAGGCCGCCTCGACCGGTGACTTCGCCGTCACGGTCAACGGCACCACCTACAACCCGGCCCCGGGCCGCGACGTCAAGCTCGAGGACGTGCGTCCCGGCACCGCCCGCATCCAGGTCCGCGGCGTCCACGTCGGGTTCGCGGTCGACCCCGCCACCTTCGGCGTCTACGACTACACGCTCACCGGCGCGGCGAACCCCGACCGCATGGTCACCACGCCGACCGTGATCTTCAGCTCGAAGGTCCCGACGCTGACCCCGGCCCAGACCGCGGGCGCCCGCATCAGCCGGCTCGAGGTGAAGGACGACTCGCTCGTGCTGATCCTGCAGACCGGCGCCGGCAAGTTGAAGGTCCAGGCGAAGGACGCCCCGACCGGCGGCATCTTCCAGATGGAGCCGGAGTTCGGCGGGACCACCGAGGTCGTCCACACCCTCGGCCCGACGCTGTTCTACTTCGTCAACCCGTTCACCGGCAAGATCAACTTCGGCAACGGCGTCGGCCCGGACTCCACCCACCAGATGCTGCTCGGCAAGGACAGCCCGCAGGTCGCGACCAAGACCTACCAGGACGGTGCCGTGACCAAGTGGGTCGTCACCTCCGGCGGCCGCGTGGGCGGCGTGCTCGGCGAGGACGCCATCGAGCTCTCGCAGGGCGCGACCAACTGCACGCAGAACTGCCAGGCGCAGAACCGCATCCGCGGCTCGCTCCCCGTCCCGCCCCTGCCGACCAACCCCACCCCGATCGGCGGCTGACCCCGCCCGCACTTCCCGATCCTGCGAGATCTGGCGTCGTCACGACGCCAGATCTCGCAGGATCGTGTCGTCAGAGGGCGCGGAGGTCCTGCGGGGCGTAGCGGGGGCCGTACTTCGGGGCGCGGATGCCCGACGCCTCCACCAGGCGCACCACCCGCTGCCGCTGACCCCGCCACGGTTCGAGGGCGGCGAGCATCTCCTCGTCGCTGCCCCGGGCCCGGCCGGTGAGCACGTGCACGACGGAGTTCGGGATGTGGAAGTCGCCAACACTCACGGTGTCGGGGCAGCCGAGCGCACGCTGGATCGTCTCGGCGGCGGTCCACGCCCCGATCCCCGGCAGCAACTGCAGGCGCGCCGACGCCGCGGCCGAGGTCATCGCGGCGCACTCCTCCAGCCGCGCCGCCACCGCGCACACCGCGCGGATCGCCCGCATCCGCTTGGCGTCGACGCCGAACCGGTGCCAGTCCCACGTCGGGACCTCCCGGATCGTCGCCGGTGTCGGCGGTGTGCGCATCGACTCCGGCACCACGGTGGCGGGCCCGGGCGCGGGCTCGCCGTACCGGTACAACAGCGACCGCCAGGCCGAGCGGGCCTCGCCGCCCGTGACCTTCTGCTCGAGGATCGCCGGCACCAGCGCGTCCAGGACGAGGCCGGTGCGGGTCAGCCGCATGCCGAGCCGGGAACGGCGCACCTGGTCGAGCACCGGGACGGCGCTCACGTCGAGGGTCGACCAGTCGTCGCCCTCCCCCAGCAGCGCCGGGACCCCGCCCAGGACGTCGTCGGCGCCCGGACCCCAGGCGTCCGCCGTCACGCTGCCGTCGGCGAGCTGCGCGAGTGCGAGGGTGGCCGGGCCGGAAACGGTGCGGGTCACCCGGACGAACGTCCCACCCACCCAGCGATGAGCCGGGTCGCCCCGGCCGCGCACGAGCGGCGCCAGCGTCGCCCGGAGATCGAGCGGCGCCGACGGCCGGTACGTGCGGGTGGTCACGGTCAGCCGACGTCGGCGCTGAACCGCACGGCGGTGTCGGGCAGGGTGACGCCCGGCCAGACCCGTGCACCGTGCACCAGTTCGTTGTGGGCGCCGACGACCGCGTCGTCGCCGATGACCGCATCGGTGATCACCGAGTGCGGGCCGATGCGGGCGCCGCGGCCGATCACGCTGCGGGTGACGACACATCCCTCGCCGACCGACGCGCCGTCGAAGACCATGCCCGACGCGATGCGAGCCCCTTCCCCCACCGACGCGCCGGTGCCGACGACCGTGCCACCGGTCAGCCGTGCGGTCGGGTCCACCGTTGCACCCTGCAACACGAGGGACTCGCCGGTCGGACCGGGGAGGGCCGCGGTCGGAGCGATGCCCCGCACCAGGTCGGCGGAGCCCGCCACGAAGTCACCGGGCGTGCCGAGGTCGCGCCAGTAGGTGGTGTCGACGAACCCGAACACCTTGGCTCCGGCCTCCAACAGCCCCGGGAACGTCTCGCGTTCCACCGACACGGCCCGACCGGCCGGGATGGCCTCGAGCACCGAGCGCTTGAACACGTAGGTGCCGGCGTTGATCTGGTCCGTGGGCGGATCCTGGGTCTTCTCGAGGAAGGCGGTGACCCGGCCGTCGTCGTCGGTCGGCACGCAGCCGAACGCCGTCGGGTCGGCCACGCGGGTCAGGTACAGCGTGACGTCGGCATCGGCCGTGCGGTGCGCGTCGAGCAGGGCGGGCAACGAGACCCCGGACAGGACGTCGCCGTTGAAGACCAGCGCGGTGTCGCCGCGCAGCTTCGACGCCACGTTGCGGATCCCGCCACCGGTGCCGAGCGGTTCGGTCTCGACGACGTAGTCGATGTCCAGCCCCAGCGCGGCGCCGTCGCCGAAGAACTCCTCGAAGACCGAAGCCTTGTACGACGTACCGAGCACCACGTGCTCGATACCGGCCGCGGCGATCCGCGACAGCAGATGCGCCAGGAACGGCACGCCGGCGGTCGGCAGCATCGGTTTCGGCGCGGACAGGGTCAGCGGGCGCAGGCGGGTGCCCTGGCCACCGACCAGGACGACGGCGTCGACATCGCTCACGGGGTTTCCTCCGGGGTGTTCTGGGGCGTCGGGGAGTGCGGGTCGGTCGGGGCGTCCGACCCTGATCCTGCCAAACGGGCGCCCGCCGCCACCGCCCGCGACCGCACGGCGAGCACGGCGCGGGCGTAGAGCCCCGCGTGCAGCAGCGCCCGCAGGGGCCGTCGCCACGGGCCGGGGTACCGCTGTTGGATGTAGAGCCACGCACTGTCGTGGTGGGCCCTGGCCATCCGCCGGGGGTCGCGACCGGTGGCGGTGCCGCCGACGTGGGTGACGACCGCGTCGGGTACGTAGAGGTTGACCCCGAGGTGGCCGAGCCGTTCGCCGAGGTCGACGTCCTCGAAGTACATGAAGTATCTAGGGTCGAACCCCCCGACCGCGTCGAAGGCGTCGCGTCGCACGAGCAGGCACGAACCTGACAGCCACCCGGCCTCGCGCTCGTGCAACCCCTCGCGCTCGCGGCGGTACCGACGGGTCCACGGGTTGCCGGGCCACCACCACCCGAAGAGGGCGTGGCCCGCGCCGGTGGTGAGGTCGGGCAGGTCGCGCGCCGACGGGTAGACGACGCCCGCCGCGGTCTGGATCCGTGGGCCGAGCGAGACGGCGTCCGGACGCCGGCGGGCGGCGGCCAACAGGGTGTCGAGCGAACCCGGACCCCAGGTGAGGTCCTGGTTGGCGATGACGACGTGGTCGGCGGTCGTGGCGGCCACGCCGAGGTTGGCCGCGCGGCCGTAGCCGAGGTTGCCGCCGGTGGGCAGCAGGGTGACGCCCGGGCGGGTCGCCGCCCGCTCCACCGAGCCGTCGGTCGAGCCGTTGTCGGCGAGCACGACCTCGTAGGGCTCGCTCACGGCGTCGGCCAGGGAGTCGAGCAGGTCGTCGATCTCGTGTCCGGGGAAGTACGTCACCACCACGACCGCGACTGCGGGGCTCATGCGGCCGCCGCCCGGTAGGCGTCGGCGTGCAGCGCGGCGCACCGGGCCCAGGTGAACCCGGCGGCCCGGGCCACCGCATGCTCGCGCAAAGCAGTGGTGTCGGTGTCGAGCAGCTCGCTCAACCCGGCCGCGATGGCGTCCGGACCGGTCTCGCAGTAGGCGACGGCGTCGCCGCCGACCTCGGGCAGCGACAGCTTCCGCGTGGTCAGGACCGCGCCACCCGACGCCATGGCCTCCAGGACGGGCAGCCCGAAACCCTCGCCGAGGCTGGGGTAGGCGGTCACCGCCGCGCCGCCGAGCAGCGCCGGCAGCTGATCGAGCTCGAGGTAACCGGGGCGCACCAGCTGCAGCGACGATGGCACCGCGTCGACGGCCGCGTCGATCCCGGGGTCCCAGCCGGCGCCACCGGCCAGGACGAGGGCGGGCGGGGTGGCGCGGTCGCGGCAGGCCCGAACCCACCCTTCGACCAGGGCCGGCACGTTCTTGCGCGGTTCGAGGGTGCCGAGGAACCCGACGAACTCGCCGTCGACACCGAGCCGGGCCCGCAGGGCGTCGACCTCCGTGCCCGAGGGCGGCCGGAACAGGTCGTGGTCGACCCCGTGCGGCGCGACCGTGACCCGGGTGGCGTCGAGGCGCACGTGGGCGGCGACGTCGTCACGGGTCGCGGCCGACGGCACGACCAGACCGGCCGCACGCCGGGCCGCGATCCTGGTCCAGGAGCGGAAGAAGGGCCCCTTGACCCGCGAGTGCCACTGCGGCCCGGAGAAGAACGTTGCATCATGCAACGTCACCACGACCGGGCAGGGGGCAGCGAGGGGCAATGTGTAGTGCGGGCTGTGCAGCACGTCCGCACGCAGCCGTCGGGCCAACCGCGGCAGACCGGTCTGCTCCCAGGCGAACCGCGCCGCGGTGCGGGCGGTGGCGGCCGGCGCGGCGACGCTCTCGACCGGCGCCGCGGCCAGGACGTCGTCGCCCGGCGCGTGGACGACCACCAGGTCGACGTCCGGGGCCGCCCCGGCCGCGAAGGCCGCGACCAGGCCGTCGACGTAGCGACCCACGCCACCGCGGTCGGCGGGGATGGCGGTGGCGTCGAGCAGCACGCGCGCCATCCCGCTGACCTCCCTCGACCGTCGACCGGTGCCGCCCCGACCCGGGCGGACCGATGCCGGAGGGTACCGACGCCCCCGTCGCCGACCCCTCACGGCAGACTGGCCCGATGCGCATCGCGGGGTTCGGCACCTACGACACGGGCGCCCACCCCCGGGTCGCCGTGCTCTTAGAGGGCCTCGCCGCGCACGGCCACGAGGTCCGCGAGATCAACGCGCCCTGGGCGTTCGACACCGCCGCCCGGGTCAAGTCGCTCGGCTCGCCGCTGCCGCTGCTCACGGCGTTGCCCAAGCTGCTCGCGGCCTGGTTCCGGCTGGTCGTCGCCTCGCGGCGGGGGCCGCGCCCCGACGTCGTGGTCGTCGGCCACCTCGGGCACCTCGACGTGCTGCTGGCGCGGGTGCTGTTCCGCCGGGCAACGCTGGTTCTCGACCTGTTGATCTTCCTCGGCGACACCGCCCGCGACCGCGGCGCGAAGGCGGGGCTGGTCCCCCGGGTGCTGGACCGGTTGGACCGTGTCGCGATCGCGGCGGCCGACGTCGTCGTGGTCGACACCGACGAGCACCGCGACCTGATGCCGGCCCGTCACCGGGACAAGACCGTCGTGGTCCCCGTCGGCGCGCCGCAGGCGTGGTTCGACGCGCGCGAGAACGACCCGGTCGTCGACGGCCCGTTGCAGGTCGTGTTCTTCGGCCTGTTCACCCCGCTGCAGGGCGCGCCGGTGATCGCCGAGGCCCTCGAACGTGCAGGGTCCCGGGCCGCCCTCAAGGCCACGATGATCGGCAGCGGCCAGGACCTCGAGGCGGCGAAGGCGGCGGCGCCGGGTGACCACATCCGCTGGATCGACCGGGTGGCGTCGACCGAACTGCCGGCCGTGGTCGCCGCGCACGACGTCTGCCTCGGCATCGTGGGGACGTCCGAGAAGGGGCTGCGCGTCGTCCCCAACAAGGTCTACCAAGGTGCGGCGGCCGGGTGCGTGGTCGTCACGTCCGACACCGCCCCCCAACGTCGGGCGCTCGGCGACGACGCCGTGCTCGTCCCGCCCGGTGACGCCGAGGCCCTCGCCGACGCCCTGGTCGCGCTCGCGGGCGACCGTGAGCGCCTCGCCACCGTCCGCGCCGCCTGCTCGGCCCGCGCCGACCGTGACTTCCGTCCTGCTGCTGTCGTCCGTCCCCTCCTGGAGGTCCTCTCATGAGCACGCGTGCCGCGCCCGCCCCGCTCGCCCCGAACGCCCGCCTGCGCTGGTCGGTGGTCGCGCGGCAGGTCGAGGCCATCGCGCCCCGCACCGTGCTGGAGATCGGCTGCGGCGGCGGCGCGTTCGGCGCCCGCATCGCCGAGCGGCCGGGGGTCGAGTACCTCGGGGTCGAGCCCGACCCGACCTCGTGCGAGGTCGCGCGGGGGCGCATCGAGCCGCGCGGCGGAGCGGTGCGCAACGAGGCGTCCTCCGACCTGCCGGCGGGTTCGGAGTTCGACCTGGTCTGCGCGTTCGAGGTCCTCGAACACCTCGAGGACGACGTCGCCGCGCTCGAGGAGTGGACCACCCACGTGCGCCCCGGCGGCCACCTGCTGCTGTCGGTGCCGGCGTTCCAGGCGCGCTTCAACCCGTGGGACACCATGGTCGGCCACTACCGCCGCTACGAGCCGGCCGGGCCTGCGCGCGCTGCTGCAGGACGCGGGCTACGTCGACGTCGACGTCACGGTGTACGGGTGGCCGCTCGGCCTCGCGACGGAGAACGTCCGCGGCCGGATCGCCGGCCGTCGCCTCGCGGGCGGTGCCGTCGCCGGCAGCACCGCCGAGGGCGCGGCCGCTCCCGACGACGCCTTCGCCGAGCGCACCGCCAGCAGCGCCCGCCAGCTCCAGCCTTCCGACGTGCTCGGCCCGGTCGTCACCCTCGCCGTCAGCCCCTTCGCCGCCCTCCAGCGCCTGCGTCCGAACGCCGGCACCGGGTTGGTCGCCGTGGGCCGACGGCCGACTCAGCCGCGGTAGACCGGCGGCGGGACCGTGGGATCCGCGGCCACGACGTCCAGCCCCGGGTCAGCCCGCAGCGCGGCGAGCGCGTCCTCGGAGCAGCCGATGGCCGCCCAGTGGAGGTCGACGTCACTGGTGAACAGCCAGCTGCGGTCGGCGGGCCAGACCAGCGCCGGCGGCAGCGACGCGCTGCCGGGCAGGTCGGGCCAATCGGCCACGTCGGCCAACGCTCCCGTGACCAGGGCGTGGCGACGGTGCGGCATCTCGACCATGGGCCCCGCCCCGACCGCCGGCGGCAGCCCGCCGTAGCCCTCCCACACGCTGAACAGGCACCGCTCCGGGGTCCCGGTGAAGCGAGCGAGCACGGTCAGAGCACGTCGGGCCTGGTCGAGATCGGCGGGATGGTCCTCCGGCATCTCGTCCCACGACTCCGCGTGGTCCGGACGGGTCGGGTCGGGGATGTAGCGGAGCCGCCCGTACGCCGGGAACGCGTCCACGTTCACCGGCATCAGCCAGTTGCCCACTGCCGCCGGCCGAGTGAGCCAGTCGGCGGCCTCGACCTCGGTCGAGAACCGCAGGGTCACGATCCACACGGTAACGCCGTCGGTGACGCGCTTTTCCTGTCACGACGAGGCCACCAGGAACGCGCGCGTTCGGCGCCGTGGCGAGGTTCGCGTGCGGACCGGCACTCGCTCGACTGCGCGGCGCCGTGCGTCGAGGGTGGGGCCGACGAGAAATCAGCGACACGTCCGCTGAGGCGTATGGAGCGACGTCTCGCCGCCGTCGCGGATCGCCGCGGTCCTCGGTCCCGGATTCGTTGCCGCGTCGGGGCGGGCCTCGAAGAAGCTCGATGCACACCGACGCCTCATCGACACCGTGAAGCGGTGGCTCGACGTTCTCCAGTTCCTGCTGTCGACCCCGGTTGGAATCGACACCGTCAACGACGGCTCCGACCACTCGTGACGAGGCGCTGCAGCCGGACCTCGGGAACGCCCCACAGCAGCCGTTCGGCGGTCGGGAGTCGGCAAGTGACACCTCGGCAGGACTCTACTTCCAGCAGGGAAAACCCCGCTGGACATTGACTTCCCGACCCCATCCAGTAGAATCGAACGCATGTCGAACACCGTTGCGGACCGGATGGCGCGGATCGCCACGCTGGACGCGCAACGGTGCCGACTCGCCGCCGAGATCGCCCGCGAGACCGCAGCCCTCGCCGCCCAACACCGCGCCGCGATCGAGGTGGAGATCGCGACCGTGCCGAAGCCCGGTGTGGGTCGGGCGCGGCGGCGGGAGCACGCCCGGCGGCAACTGGTCGCCCAACTCGGTCAGGCGTTGAAGCTGAGCCCGTGGCACGCGGGGCAGTACCTGCGCTGGGCGGTCGAAGCACCCACCGACACCCCGGGCACGTTCGCCCTGCTCGAGCGCGGGGAGTTGTCGGAACGGCGGGCGCGGATCGTGTTCGACCAGGTCGCACCCCTGGAGCAGGTCGACCGGCAGATCGTCGACGCCGGCATCGCGGCGAACCTCGACGGCTGGGGCGACCGGACCCTGACCCGCCGCACCCGCGCCGCCGTGCACGAACTCGACCCCGCCGGCGCCTGCGCCCGCGCCGCGAGAGCCGCCAGCGAACGCCGCGTGTCCACCCGCCCGGCACCCGACGCCATGGCCTGGCACACGCTGCTCGCCCCGATGGTGCAGGTCGTCGCCTGCCGCGCCGCGCTCGAGCAGGCCGTCAAGGACGCCCGAGTGCACGGCGACCAGCGCCCCGCTGGGCAGATCATGGCCGACACCGTCGTCGAACGGATCACCGGACAGACGACCGCGAACGCCGTCCCGCTCGCAGTGCAGCTGGTCATCACCGACCGCACCTTGCTCGGTGCCGGCGACGCACCCGCCCGCCTCGTCGACGGATCACCGATCCCCGCACCGCTGGCCCGGGCGATGGTGCTCGACACCGGCCACGACAGCCCAGCCCACCGGGTCCGCCGCCTGTTCTGCGACCCCGCCGGCCGGCTCATCACCGCCGAGACCGCATCCCGTCAGTTCACGAAAGCCATGGCCGACTTCGTCGCGTTGCGTAACGAGGACACCTGCACCACCGCGTACTGCGACGCCCCCATCGGACACGTCGACCACCACCAACCCCACACCCACGGCGGCCCCACCAGCCTGACCAACGCCCGCGGGATGTGTGTCTGGTGCAACGAGACCAAAGCCGACCGGATCCCCGACACGGCCGAACGAACACCGACGGCGCCGACCCGACCACCCCGCCGACGACACCGCCGATCGAAGCTCGAACGCCTCGCGAAACGCCGGATCGCTGCCGCCCGACGACCCCACGCCACCGTCGAGTTCTTCCTCGACCACGACCTGCTGCGTCAGACGGGCTCGGTGAACGTCACCGGCTTGCCGGCGGCCCGGGCGTGAGCGATCTCGCGGCGGACGGCGTCGCCCAGGTAGCCGCCGGGGTCCACCACCACGACGCGGTCGGCGAGCTCGATCTTGCGCAGGTGCAGCTCACCCAGCGCGCGTCGTTGCGCGTCGGACAGTGCTTCGGCGGCGTCCCGGCCGGCGGCGTCGGCAGCGAACGCCGGCGCCACCACGATGGCCCCGGCGAGCGTCAGCTCGCGGTTCACCGCGGCCAACTCGGCCGCGAACCGGGCCGAGCCGCAGAGACACACGATCTCCGGACGTGACGTCACGACGTCGGGTCGGCGACCTTGCCCCAGGCGGCGCCGACACCGGCGGCTCCGAGGTCGACGACCACCAACGTGAGGCGGGCGGCGATGGCCACCAGCAACGCGACCGCGGAGGGCACGGTGGCCGAGAGCGCCAGCACGAACGCCGTCTCACGGACCCCCGCGCCGGCCGGGAACGGGATGGCGAGCACGCCCACACAGATCGCGAAGGCGCCCGCGCCGAAGGCCGCCACGGCCGTCTCGGCCCCGGAGTAGCCGGCGGCGACGCACAGCAGGTAGGTCTGCAGGCCGAACCCCACCCAGGCGAGCAGCGCCCAGCCCGAACTGCGCAGGGTGGCAGGGACCGGGACCCGCTCCCCCAGCGGCGCGCGGCGCAGCAGCGAGAGCAGCTTGTCGACGGCCGCGGGCAGCACCCGCGGCAGCAGCAGCACGAGCAGGACGGGCGCGGCGATGAGCAGCCACCAGAACCGGGCGAACGCCTCGGCGCCCGACCACGGCAACGTCACGCAGGCGATCAGCAGGCCGGTGACCAGACCGATGACCAGGGCGAACAGGTTGGCGGTGAGCATCGTGCGCGGCGCCGCCTGCCAACGGCGGCCGGCCGTCATCTGCCCGACCGCGGGCCAGACCGACCCGGGCAGGTACTTGCCGAGCTGGGTCACGAAGAACACCCGCAGCCCCGCGCCGAGCGGCGCGCGCACCCGCAGCCCGTGCAGGACGGCCACCCAGGACACGCCGTTCAGGGTCGTGGCGATCGCCGCCGGGATCGCCGACAGCGCGATGACCCACCACGACAGCACGTCGGCGGCGTCGGCCAGTTCGTGACGGTCGCGGTAGAGCACGAGGGCCGCCGCGGCGACCACCACGACGAGCGCGAAGACCGTGACGACCCGGCGCAGCCGCGACGGTGGCGCCGGGGCGGGAACGGCGACGTCCGGGTCGGCGCCCGCGACGACGGAGGAAGGGGCCGGTGGCTCAGCCGTCATCGTCGCGCGAGCGCACGATGAGGTCGGCGAGCAGGGCGATGGCGCCGATGAGCAGACCGCCGATGAGCAGGAGCAGGGTCGAGGTCGCGATGCCGACCGGACGCAGCCGCACGAGGTCCACGATCGCCTTCACGAACCCGATCGCGATCAGCCACAGGGCGATCGGCATGAGGACCTTGATCGGGTTGAAGTACATGACCATCCGCAGCACCTGCAGGATGTACCGGTAGGCGTCGCGGACGAAGTGGAACTTGCTGGTACCCGCGCGCTGGGCGTAGTCGATCGCCAGGTAGTCGACCTCGTGCTGGTTCGACAGGAACGACAGCGTGAGGGTCGTGACGCACGAGAACCCGGGCGGCAGCAGCCGCAGGTACGGCAGCGACACCTGACGACGGAACGCGCGCAGGCCGCTGTTGAGGTCGGGGATCTTGGTCCCGGCGAGGACCTCGGCGATCTTGCGGATGATCCACTTGGCCGGGACGCGCAGGAACTTGTGCGTGCCCTGCTCGCTGGTGCGGGCGCCGACCACCTGGTCCGAGTGCGGGTTGTCGTCGAGGTACTTGACGAACTCGGGGATCCGCTCGTTCGGGTAGGTCATGTCGGCGTCGGTCCACACCACGATGCGACCGCGCGCCTCGCGGGTCCCGATGCGGCGGGCCGTACCGGAACCGCCGTTGCGCGGGAACGCCAGCACGCGCATGTCGGGGTTGGTCTTCTCGTTGGCCTCGAGGATGGCGAGCGTGCCGTCGGTCGACTTGTCGTCGATGCCGAGCAGTTCCCAGCTGTAGCCGCTGGCACGCATCGCGACCGTGATGCGGTCGATCTCCTGCTGGAGGTGGTCCTGCTCGTTGTAGCAGGGCAGGACCACGGTGACGTCGAGGGTCTCCTCGACGAGGCGCTCGGCGCTCACGGGCGTGGGCAGCGTGGTGAACGCAGGTCCACCAGCCGGCGGAACGGTCCTCGCGGGCTGGGTGGTCATCGGGTGGTGGTGACGTCGACGTGGTGGAACACGGGGCGCGAGTCTAACCGCCCCCGGAACGATCCCCGACCACCACGCGGAGTGTCGCTCACACGGTTCCGGGTGCCCGCAGCCGCCGGTACAGCGTCCAGGCCCGCGTGGCGACGGTGTCCCAGCTGAACGCGTCGGCCCGCTCCCGGGCCGCCGCGCACCGGCGGACGCGCTCCGCGGGGTCGTGGTCGAGCGCGTCGACGGCGTCGGCCAGCGCCAGGGCGTCGCCCACGGGGACGACGGCTGCGGCGCACCCACCGGCGACCTCGACCAGCGCGGGCACGTCGGTGACCACCACCGGGGTCCCCACGGCCATGGCCTCGGCGACCGGCAACCCGAAGCCCTCGGCGCGGCTGGGCACCAGCACGGCCCGCGCCCGGGCCATGAGCACCCCGAGGTCGACGTCCGCGAGGCGGCCCAGCGGACGGACGTCCTCCGGGTCCAGTCCGGCCTTGGCCGCGAGCGTGCCGACCTCGACCCCGCCCCAGCCGGTGGCGCCGACCAGCACGAGCAGCGGGCGCCGCTCGGCCGGCAGGGCCGCGAGGGCCTCCATGGCGACGTCGACGCCCTTGCGTGGCTCCAACGTGCCGACCACGAGGACGAACGGCCGGTCGACCCCGAGTTCGAGCAGGGTGGTGTCGGCGTCCTCGGCCGCGGCGGCCTCGATCAGCCCGGTGCTCACGCCCGCGCCGAGCACGTGCAGCTTGTCGGGGTCCAGCTGCGGCAGGACCTCGCGCAGCGCGCCCGCGACGGCGTCGGTGGGCACGGTGACGGCCGCGGCGTGCTCGGCCGCCCGGGCGCCCATCTCGCGGTGCCAGGCCGCGCCGTGGGCGGTGAGGGTCTCGGGGTGGGTCCACGGGACGACGTCGTGCACCGTGACCACCAGGGGGACGTCGTGCACCGGCGGCATCAGCAGGGTCGGGGCGTGCACGAGGTGCGAGGCGCGCGGCGTCGGGCCGGTGCCGCGGGCCCACGCCCGGGCGAGCACCGGCGCGGGCAACGACAGGCGGTGGGGGCCCTCGACGTGGGGCAGACGCGCGGCCTCGGTGTGACGGTGGGCGGCGACCCAGCTCACCACCTCGTCCCCGTCGGAGCCGGTCCGGGCGAGGGCCGCGGCGAGCTCCCGGGCGTACCGCCCGGTGCCCCCGGGCACCGGTGCCAGTGCCTGTTCGAGGACGACGGAGACACGCACGGTCGCCAAAGGTACGTCAGCCGACCCTGGCCCCCCACACGAGCAGCGACTGTGAGTCGTAGCTGTCGGGCAGCCGGCTGATGGTCGCCTCGAGCTTGCGGTCGTTGGTGACGTCGGCGATCTGCTGCACCGGCGCCGAGCCGTCGACGGCCGTCTCGACCCCCTGCTGCGACGAACCCAGCACCCACAGCGTGCGTCCCTGAGCCCGAGCGGCGTCGGACACGGCGGCGAGCTCGGTGGGCGTGGGGTCGGTGACCGAGAACCGCGTCGCGGGGACCCCGCAGAAGCTGCGCACCGTCTGGGTCAGCACGATGCCGTCGACGTCGGGATACACGAACACGACGGCGGCGTCGGGGCCGAGGGTGTCGCAGGTCTTGTCGATCGCCGGCAGGTACCCGACCTGGGTCTCGAAGTCGCGGACCGGCCCCAGCACGCCCAGGGGGAACGCGATGAACGCGGCCACCGCGGCCACGGCCACGGCCCGTTGCAGCCACGGCCGCCACGGCGCGAACCGCAACAGCGCCAGCACCGCCTCGACGGCGACGACCGCGGCCAGCACGAACAGCGGGAACACGGCCGGCACGTACCGGCGCATCGCCCAGACCTGCTCAGGGGTGTTCGACACGTTGTAGAGGTAGAGCGCGGCGGCCGGGCCGGTGGTGGCGAGCACGATCAGCGACGCCCGCCGCCCGCGGATCGCCGCGGTGGTGAGCAGGCCGAGCCCGACGACGGCGAGCGCCAGCGTGATCGGCCCGAGGTACCAGCCGAACCAGGTCATCGTGTCCTGCGAGTACGTCAGTCGCGGCGAGACCGGGATGCCCTCCTGCCGCTGCAGCCCGGCCGTCGTGGTGTTGCTGATCCCGAGTGGGTGCTGCAGCGCGGGCCGCAGCGCCCACACCAGCGCCAACGCCCCGGACACGAACAGCCCCGCGCCCACCGCGAACCGGTCGCGGACGCGGCTGACGAGCCACCCGAGGCCGGGGATCCGCGGCCCGATCACCATCACGACCAGGCCGACGACGAGCGAGGCCACGAGCAACATCCGCAGGCCGTCGACGCTGGACTTCAACGCGGCGTAGTAGCCGCCGGCACGTTCCTGGACGTCGATCGAGCCGAGCACCACCGGCGGGACCGCCGCCAGCAGGGCCGTCCCCACCCAGGCGGCGGCGAAGCGGCGGCCCGACCCGCGGCTGGACGCGCAGAAGGCGAGGGCGGCGACGACCGGCAGCACGCCGAGGTAGAGCAGGGCGTCGACCCGCACCATGACGGTCGCGCCGAGCGCGAGCCCGCCGAGCGCGGCCAGGCCGAGCCGGCGGCGCTCCCACGCCGTGAGCAGCAGCCACATCGCGGACCACAGCAGCAGCTGGGTGAACGGCTCGGAGTAGGTGTCACGCGAGAACAGCAGCTGCGGCAGCGTCAGCGCCAGGCCGGTGAGCCCCGCGACGACGAGCCACGGACGCCGGCACAACCGCACCCCGACGGCGTAGACCATGAGCAGGCCGACCCCGCCGACCACGCCGTTGACCGCGAACATCACCCGGTCCCCGCCGATGCCCTGCGCCACCGCCAGCAGCACCGAGAACAGGTGGTTGAACTGGAACTCGAGGAACCCGCCGGGTTCGGGGTACATGCCGGCCGAGGCGAAGTTGGTGGTCCTGCTGACCGACACCCACGGGTCACCCGCCTGCACCCGCAACGTCCCGGTGCGCGCGAGCCACCGCCCGGCGACGGCGTACACACCGGGGTCGCGGTCGACGAACACGTAGTGCCCCGCGCGCAGGCTGTTGAACAGCACCGATCCCAGGGCGACGACGCACATCGCGAGCGTCGGCAGGTGCGCGGACCTCCCCTCGCGGGTCCGCACCGAGCCGGGCAGCGCCAGCGCGACGAACAGCACCGTGCCGAGCAGGCCCCAGAGCAGCGCCGGCACCAGGCCGTAGCGGCCGAGCAGCGCCAGCAGCAGGCCGGCGCCGGTCACGCAGACCAGCGCCGCGACGACGACGACCAGACCCCACTCGAACCACACCGGCAGCAACGCGTCGGGCCTGGCCTCGGCGGTGACGTCGCCCCCGGTCACGGGCGGCTCGGTCGACGCGGGGTCCGGTCGGTCCGACCCGGCCGCCGGGTCCAGGACGTCGTCGCGCTGGGTGGTCACGTCAGACGTCGACGATGACGCCGGCGGGGTAGCTGCGGAACAGGAAGTTCGGCAGTCCCTCACGCGGCGGACGGACCTTGCGGGCCTTGACGAACAGGTAGTGACCCAGGTCGTTCTTGCGGTACTCGATGAGCGGCGCGACCTCGTCGTACTTCGGCCAGCTCTCCGCGTGCACCGGGTGACCGTCGGCGGTGAACGAGGTCTCGACCTCGAAACCGAGGAACTCCAGCAGCAGGTGCAGTTCGTGCCGGGTGTACTCGCGGTTGTGACGGCCGTACGGCCCGTATCCCGAGTACGGGTCGTACATGTTGGCGCCGTTGACCAGCGTCAGCACGTTGATGATGCGGGCGACGTTCGGCGTCGTGAGCACGAGCACGCCGTTCGGCTTGAGGATGCGCTGGATCTCCCGCAGTGTCGCCGTGGGGTCCATGAGCAGGTGCTCGAGCATCTCGCAGAACAGCACGACGTCGAGGCTGTCGTCGCCGTAGGGGAACGGGTCCTCCTCGACGTTGAACATCTCCGAGGTGCGGACCTGCTCGACCCGTTCGCTCTCGCCGTCGGGCAGGAACGAGACCTTCTCCTCGATGGTCCCGTTGTGGCCGAAGTAGTTGGCGAGGGTGAGCTCGAGGCCGGTGTAGCGGTCGAGCAGGTAGGTGGTGAAGTACGGGTTCGCGCCCAGCTCCAGAGCGGTGCCGTGCTCGTCACGCACCAGCGACCAGGTGTGCAGGAACCGGTGGAAGGAATCGGTCACGTAGTCGTTCATGTGACCCTCGGGCTCGCCGCCGATGGACCAGCTGCGGAAGGTCTTCTCGATCGACTCGACGCTCACGCCGTCGGGGTGCGGCAGAGGCGGCGGCACCCACACGGGGGCACCCGTGGCGGGCGCGGGCGGCGGGGCCGGGACGGGGGTACCGAGCGAGTCGAGCACCCGCACGCTCGCACCCGAGAGCGCGCGCTGCACCGGTGCCGGGCTCTTCTGGACGGCCCGGCGCAGACCTCGGAACGCCGTGCGACGCGCGTTCTCGACAGCGGCCGGGCGGCCGGCGGACGCGGCGTTGGTCATGTGTCTCCCCTGGTGTGACGGCGCGGCGAATCTATCCCATCCGGGCGGTTCACCCCGGTACCCGCACGCCGTAGACGGCCCGGTCCCACACCACGTGGTAGGTCGGTGGACGGCTCAGGGTGTCGGCCAGATCGTCGCGGTTGACCCGGCGTCCGAGCAGTTGCACCTCGGTCCGCGGGCCGAGCACGTCGATGATGGGATCAGGCGCCGAGTCGACCAGCCACAACGTGCGGCCCTGTGCGCGCCACGCCGTGGCGGCGCGCTCGACCTGGTCCGCGGTCGGCACGCTCGTGGTCGTGGCGACCGGGACGTGGCAGAAGTCGCGCAGCACCTGGGGGTACGTCAGCGAACCGTAGGTCTCGCGGGTGAACAGGACGACGGCGTCGGGCCCGATCGCGCGGCAGGTGGACACGAACATGGCCTCGGAGCCCCGCCGCGGCGAGAAGTCCCACACCCGCGCGAGCGTCCCGAACGGGAAGGCCAGCACCGCGACGACCACGAGCGCGGCACCCACGCGGCGCCACCGGTCCCCCACCGCACCGAGGGCCGGCCGCAGCGTCGCGGGCAACGACCGGGGCACGGCGGCGAGCGCGGTCGCCAGCCCGAGCGCGGCCAGCGGCAGGGTCGCGGGCACGTACCGGCGCACGCCGAACAACTGGTCGGGGGTGTTGGACAGCCGGTACAGGTACAGGGCCGAACCGACACCCGCCACCGCGAGCACGACCAGCGCCGCCGACCGGCCCCGCGCGGTGGCGCGCACCAGCAACCCCACCCCGACCACGGCCAGGGCGAGCGCGAGCGGCCCGAGGTACCAGGACAGCCACACCATGCTCTGCTCGTTGTAGAGCCGGCCCGGCTCGATGCCGAGGCCCTCTTTCTGCTGCAGACCCAGCACGGTCGGGTTGGGCGGGCCCATCGGGCGGTCGACGGCGGGTCGCACCGCCCAGGCCAGGACCAACGCCAGGACGACGACGACGGCGGCGACCCGGCCGATCAGGGCGCGGTGCCGCGCGATCCGCGCGACGACGCGAGATGCCAGTGGGCGCAGGGGTTTCGCGGCCAGCACGAGCACGACGCCGATGACGACCGACGCCGCCGTTGCTTTCTGCAACGGTTGGATCTGTGGCGCGAGGTTGTGGTAGTACTGCCCGGCTCGGGCGACGACGTCGACGGTCCCGATCGCGACCGGTGCCGCTGCCCCGAGCAACGCCGCGCCGGTGAGGGTGGCGACGCGCCGCCAGCGGTCCGGCCCCGAGGCCAGGGCGACCGCCGCCGCGGCGAGCGGCAGCACCAGCAGGTAGACCAACGAGTCGACCCGGGCCATCGCCGAGGCACCCAGGACGAGTCCGCCGAGCAGGCCGAGGACGAACGGCGCGCGGTCCCAGGCCGTCACCAGCAGCCAGGTACCGGCCCAGACCAGCAGCATCGTGACGGCCTCGGAGAACGTGGCCCGGGCGACGTAGACGACCGGCAGTGACAGCCCGAGGCCCACGACGGCCACCAGCGTCGGCCACGGCCGGCGGGTGAGCCGGACCCCGACCACGTAGACGGCGAGCAGGGCGACGGCGCCGATGACAGCGTTGGCACCGAGCATCGCGCCCTCGCCGCCGAGGGCCCGCACCTGGGCGAGCAGCACCGGCAGCAGGTGGTCGAACTGGAACTCCAGGTGGTCGCCCTCGGAGTAGACCGCTGCCGAGGCGCCGGTGACCGACAGCCCGGTCGGGGCCCACGCGTCGTCGAACGGGATCTGCAGGCTCCCGTGCTCCGAGATCCACCGCGCGGCCATGGCGTACGCGGCCGGGTCGCGGTCGATGTTGATCCACGCGCCGGCGCGCCAGGCGTTCACGACCGCCGATGTCAGGACGACGACCACGGCCACGACCGCGGGCCGGGTGCCACCGGACCGGTCGGGACGGGTACCCGGACGACCGGCGAGCGCGCGGGCGCCGAACACGGTGAGGGCTGCGGCGAGGGGCAGGCCCACGCCGAGCGACAGGCCGGCCGAGTACACGCCGCCGGCGGCCAGCGCGAGCCCGAACCCGCCGCAGCACACCACCACCAGGACGACCGCCAGCAGTCCGGTCTCCAGCCAGGCCGGGACGGGCACGGCGCTCGCGGGGGTACCCGGGTGAGGGGTCGCGGGGGTGCCGGTCGTGCCGGTGGTCCCGGCGCTGGCCGCGGTCGTGGTGACGGCGACGTTCACCGGGGCCACGGGGGTCCCGGCGGTCTCGAGGGTCCCGGAACCCGGGCCGGCGTGGTCCCGCGGCACGGCGGCACCCTAACGGGTGCGGCCGCCCGGCAGGGCGTCCGCTCCGGAGTGGCGCGGTTCAGCTCACGCCGCGGGGGTCGACCGGTGGGGGCGGCGACCGGTCACAGGTAGCGCCCGCACACCGGCCACGGCGCCCGGCCCCGGGCCAGGTACAGCGTGGCGGCGACCGCCGTCTGCACCGCGGGCGTCGCGTCGACCGGGTTCCCGGTGCCGCCGTTCGACGCCCAGGTCGACAGGTCGAACTGGTAGAGGCCGTAGTAGCCCGCCGGGTTCACGGCGCGGGGGTTGCCGCCCGACTCGCACTGCGCGAGCCCCGCCCAGTTCGGTGCGCCCTCGATCCACACCGGCGACCGACCGGCGTTGCCGAGGTAGGCGAACCCGGCGCCGCTCACCTGCAGGAACGTCGCCGTCGTTCCCGCGGTCTTGCTCGTCCACAGCGCCGCACCCGCGGTGGAGCGGATCACGAGGTTGCCGTCGGACTGCATCCACGCGTACGCACCGGGCGAGCGGGTGCCGCTCGCCCACACCGCGGCGTTCGTGGCGTCACGACGGACCAGGTTGCCGTCGGCCTGCATGGTGAGCGACGCGGTGCCGCGCGTGATCGCCTGACCGCTGCGCAGCAGCTGGTTGCGCCACACCACGCCGGTCTTGGCCGGGGTGCGCCACGCCACCGTGGTGCCCTGCGCCACCGTCGCCTCGGCGAGGGTGCCCGCGGTGAGGACCGCCCCGGACCTCCCGGCCGTCCTGGTCTGGAACGCGACCGCGCCCGCCGTCGTGCGCAGGACGAGGTTGCCGTCGGTCTGCATCGTCAACGCCTGCATGGTGCCGCGGGTCGACGTCGTCCAGACCACGGCCTTGGTCGTGCTGTACAGCACGAGGTTGCCGTCGGTCTGCAGCGAGAGCCGGTACTGCAGGTCCTTCGAGTACACCGACTGCCCCGGCCGCAACGCGGCTCCGGTCCCGACCACGTCGAAGCGCGGGTGAGCACCCCAGTACTCGCTGCCGTTCGTCCGCGCGGTGTAGAGCGCGGCGTCGTTGCGCAGGATCAGCGCCGACGGGTCCGACGCGAACTGCGAGGTACTCCACACGGCGGCGTTGGCGGCGTTGCGCAGGACGAGGTTGCCGTCGGTCTGCAGGGTCAGGCGGCTGCCGCCCCGGCCGCCGGTCGAGGAGGTCCAGACCGGTCGTCCGCCCGCGTACTCGACCAGGTTGCCGTCGCTCTGCAGTTGGAGCGAGAACACGCCGTTGGCCGATCGCAGCGCGTCGCCGACCCCCATCGACGCCCCTGCCGCCAGCCGGTCGCCGAGCACCGCACCCGCGGTGGCCGGAGGCGCCGCGACGACCGCGGTCAGCAGCGACCCGGCGACGGCGCCCACCACGGCGAGCGTGGGCGCGGCGAGGGCGGCGTCGGACCGGCGACGTCGTGGGCGCATGCGTTCTCGTTCCTGTCGACGGCGCGGCCCACCCGGTGACGGGCGGTCCACGCCCGGCACGGGCGGCCGACACGCCGAGGAACCCGGGGTGCCGGTCGGGAGACGCGGACCATGCTAGGCGCAGACGTCACTCTGTCCACTCCAGTCACACGGGGCTTCACCGCCGCCTCACCGCCCCGCCGGGCGGGACCGGATCAGGACGTGGGGACGGGGACGCCGAAGAACGTGATGGTGAACGGCGTGTACGTCTGCGGCGGGTGCGTGAGCGTCATCGTGGGGTCGCGGGTGTACTGCGCCCCGGCGAAGGTGACGACGCTGGCGGCCCCGAAGAGGTTGCCGATGTACGTCGACCCGGAGTCGACGACCCAGAGCGTGCGTCCGCGGGAGGCCATGACCCGGGCCGCCTGGCGCAGTTCGGCGGCCGTGACCATCCGGGTCGACCCGGCGACGGGCACGTCGCACCACGACCGGAAGGTCTGTTGGCCGGTGGTCTGGCCGTAGCTGGGGTACGGGAAGACGATCGCGGCGTCGGGGCCGATGCCGTCGCACACCGAGGTGACGGCCGCGAGCAGGCCCTGGTGGGGTTGGAGGTCGCGCAGCGGGCCGGTCGTCGCCACCGGCGACAGCGCGAGCCCGAGCGCGGCGACGGCCGACCCCACCCGCACCAGACCGCGCCGGGTCGGACCGAGAGCCCGCTGGAGCAGGTCGGAGCCCGCCGCGAGCGCCACCACGGCGGCGAGGGCGAGCAGCGGGAAGATCGCCGGGACGAAGCGGCGCATGCCGAACAGGTGGTCCGGGGTGACCGACGGCTTGTAGAGGTAGTAGGCGGAGGCGAAGCCGACGGTGCCGAGCACGATGACCGCGGCGGAGGCACCGCGCAGACCGCGCCGCACCATGACCCCGAGGCCGACGGCCGCGAGTGCCACGGTCGCGCCGCCGAGGTACCAGACCATCCAGTCCAGGCTGTGCTCGTAGTAGAGCCGACCGTCGTCGAGGGGCACCACCCCCTCGCGCTTCTGCAGGGTCTCGATGAGGTGGATCCCACCGCCCCGCACCTCCTGCAGCGCCGGGCGCAACGCCCAGACCAAGGTGAACACGATCGTCGTGGCCACACCGACCACGGTGGTCACCAGGTCGAGCCGCATACCGATACCGTTGCGTACTGCAACGGTCACACGGCGCAACGGCCGCGCCAGCAGGATCCCGACGAACCCGATGACCGCCGCGGCGGCCGTGGCCTTCTGCAACGGCACGATCTGGTTGCGCAGGACCCGGAAGTAGCTGCCCGACACGTTCATGACCTCGACCGTGCCGACCACGACCGGGACGATCGCGAACACCGCCGCGCACCCCGCGAGGACCGCGACCCGTCGCCACCGTTCGTCGCGGCCGAGCAGGAGCGCCGCGACACCGGCGAGGACCAGGAGCGGGAGCAGGTAGACCAGGGCGTCGATCCGGGCCATGACCACCCCGCCGAGGGCCAGTCCCGCGAGGGCGCCCAACACGGCAGGTGACCGGTCCCAGGCCACCGTCAGCAGCCAGACCGCCCCCCACACGAGGAACAGCGTCAGCGGCTCCGACCACGGTCCGCGGGCGACGTTGACCGTCGGCAGCGCGAGGGCCACGGTCGCGACGGCCGCCAGCGTCAGCCAGGGGCGGCCGGTGAGCCGGACGCCGGCCGCGTACAGCGCGAGCAGGCCCAATCCCAGCAGGACGGCACTCGCCCGCAGCAGCGCCCGGTCGCCGCCGATCGCCCCCGCCTGGGCGAACACCATCGCGGTCAGGTGGTTGAAGTGGGTCTGGATCGCGCCGTCGACGTCGTCGACCCCGAAGGAGTTGCCGGTGAGCGGGAGCCCGGTGCCCACCCAGTCCGCGGCCCAGGGCGACGTCAGCCCGGTGTGCCGCGTGAGCCACTTCGCCGCGACGGCGTAGATCCCGGGGTCGCGGTCGATGAGGATCCACGTGCCGGCGAAGTGCTGGTTCCAGAAGGTGACCGCACCGACCAGGACGAGCGCGGCGAGCGTCGGCGCGGTCGTCCGCGACCGGTCGGGGCGGCGTGGGGCCCTTCCCCGCAGCGCGAGCCCGCCCGCGACGGAGAGGGCCACGGCGACCGGCACCCCGATGCCCGCGGCCAGCCCGAACGAGTAGTGGTTCTCGTACGCGAGGGCGACCCCGAGACCGCCGACGCAGATGAGCGCCACGACGGCGAACAGCAGTCCGGCCTCGAACCACAGCGGCAGACCGGGCGGCCGCACGGGAGCGGGCGAGGTGGTCTCCTCCTGCTCGTCACGTTCGAGCAGATCGGTGGACACGGGCGGCACGATAACGCGACGGCACGTGGATCCCGCGGACGACGCTGCGCGCGCCGACCGACGTTCACCTGACGTCCGCCGCCACCATCCGCGCGACGATCTCCTCGAACCCGACGGTGGGTTCCCATCCGAGCACCGTGCGGGCGCGCGAGGCGTCGCCCCGCTGCTCCACGGCGTCGACCGGCCGCACGAAGGCGGGGTCGGTGCGCACGTAGGGCTCCCACGGCAGGTCGACCGCGGCGAAGGCCGCGGCCACGAAGTCCTGGACGCTGTGCGAGACCCCGGTGGCCACGACGTAGTCGTCGGGCTCGGGGTGGGCCACGACCGCCGTCATGGCCTCGACGTAGTCCGGCGCCCAGCCCCAGTCGCGGCGGGCGTCGAGGTTGCCGAGCACCAGTTCGCTGGCCCGGCCCGCCGCGATGTCCGCGGCACCCTGGGTGATCTTGCGGGTGACGAACACGGGCGGACGCCGCGGCGACTCGTGGTTGAACAGGACGACGTTCGACGCGTGCATCCCCCGCGCGCGGTACACCCCGACCAGCAGGTGCGCGTAGGCCTTGCTCGCGCCGTACGGCGAGGTCGGCCGGATCGGGGTGGACTCGTCCTGCGGGGAGGTCGCGGGCGCGCCGAAGATCTCGGCCGTCGAGGCGTGCAGCACCCGGGGTGCGGTGCCGTGGGCCGCGGCCCACTCGGAGACGGTCTGCAGCAGCACACCCGCACCGACGGCGTTGACCTGTTGCACCGCGAGCGGGCGCTCCCACGACAACGCGACCGAACTGATCCCCGCGAGGTGGAACACCTGGTCCGGCCCGGCGGCGTCGAGCGTCGCGCGGACCGCCGCGACGTCGTCGAGCTCGCCGCGGTGCAGAGTCACCTCCGGGTACCTCTCGGTGAACGCGGCCGCGGCGTCGTCACCACTGCGGACGTACCCGTGCACCTCGAGCCCACGGGCGAGGAGCGACTCCGTGAGGTACGTGCCGTCCTGACCGGTGATCCCGGTGACGAGGGCGGTGGTCACGGAGTCAGGAGGACGCGCTGGCGGCGGCGTTCGCGAGCGTCGTCTGCTCGGCGACGTCGGAGTCCACCATCATCTCGACCAACTCGCGGAACGAGATCGTCGGCTCCCAGTCGAGCTTCTCCTTGGCCTTGCTCGCGTCGCCGATGAGCAGGTCGACCTCGGCGGGGCGGAGGAAGCGCGGGTCCTGGAAGACGTAGGGCTCCCAGTCGTCGATCCCCACCCGCGCGAACGCGATGTCGAGGTACTCCCGGATGGAGTGCGTCTCCCCCGTGGCGACCACGTAGTCGTCGCCCTCGGGCTGCTGCAGCATGCGCCACATGGCGTCGACGTAGTCGCCGGCGAAACCCCAGTCGCGCTTGGCGTCGAGGTTCCCCAGCGCGATCTTGTCCTGCAGGCCGAGCGAGATCCGCGCGACGGCCTGGCTGATCTTGCGGGTGACGAACTCCGGCCCGCGCCGCGGCGACTCGTGGTTGAACAGGATCCCCGAGCTCGCGTGCATGCCGTACGACTCGCGGTAGTTGATGGTCATGTAGTGCCCGTAGACCTTGGCCACGCCGTAGGGCGAGCGCGGCCACAGCAGCGTCGCCTCGCTCTGCGGGACCTGCTGCACCTTGCCGAACATCTCCGAGCTCGACGCCTGGTAGTAGCGGACCTTCGAGATGTCGTCACCGGCGTGCAGGCGCACGGCGTCGAGCAGGTTCAACACGCCGAGACCCGTGACGTCCGAGGTCAGCCGGGCGTTCTCCCACGAGTACGCGACGAACGACACGGCGCCGAGGTTGTAGACCTCCTCGGGCTGCGCCTCGCCGAGGGCGCGCAGCAGGCTCGGGAGGTCGGTGAGGTCACCGGTGAGGACCTTCACGTCGGGCAGCAGCCGCTCGACCATGGCTCGCTTGGGGTTGTTCTGTCCGCGGACGAGGCCGTAGACCTCGTACCCCTTCGACAGCAGCAGTTCGGACAGGTACAGACCGTCCTGGCCGGTCACCCCGGTGATCAACGCGCGCGGCATGGTGTCCTCTCGTACGGCAGTGTGGCGGCCCGACCGTACCGGACCCCTGGGCCCGCTCCTGCCCACGGCGCGGGGCGTGGAGGCCCTGAGCGCCTGTCCTCCGGTGGCCCCGAGCGCCGCTACTCTGGCCGATCGTGACCAGCCCCTTCGACTCGTACGCCCAGAACGGCGAGGACGTCGTCCTCATGCGCGCCTTCGGGCACCTCGAGGAGGGGACGTACGTCGACGTCGGCGCCAACGACCCGGTCCACTTCAACCTGACCTACGCCTTCTACCAGCGGGGCTGGTCCGGCGTCGCGGTCGAACCCGTCGCGGAGTTCGCCGACGCCCTGCGGGCCAAGCGTTCGCGCGACACCGTGGTCGAGGCCGCGGTCACCGACGACGAGGCCGAGACGGTCACCCTCCACACCATCCCGGGCACCGGGCTCTCCACGACCGTGGGCGACATCGCCGGCGGCCACGCCGAGCACGGCTGGACCTCGACCACCACCGAGGTGCCGGCGCTGCGGCTCGACACCGTGATCGAGCAGGCGGGTCTCGCCGACCGGCCGATCCACGTCGTCAACGTCGACGTCGAGGGCGCCGAGCGGTCGGTGCTGGCGTCGATCGACCTCGAGAAGTTCCGCCCGTGGGTCTTCGTGGTCGAGTCCACGCTGCCGCTGACCACCCACCAGAGCCACGACTCGTGGGAGACGCTGCTCACCGACCACGGCTACACCGCCACGCTGTTCGACGGTCTGTCGCGGTACTACGTCGCCGACGAACACCTCGAGGAGATCGGGCACCAGCTGTCCTATCCCGCCTGTGTCCTCGACAACTTCACCACCGAGAAGCAGCGGGCGGACGCCGCGTTGTCGGAGCAGCGTCGCGCCGAGATCGACCAGCTGACCACCGACCTCATCCGCTGGCGCAACGCCGCGCTGACCCGCTGGCAGGAGGCGTCGTCGGCGTCCGCGCTCGCCTACGGCGGCGAACTCGGCAAGACCCGCCACGAGCTGTTCCAGATGCGCCAGACCATCTCGTGGCGCGTCACGCGTCCGATCCGCACGGTGCGCACGCTGATGAAGACGCTGCGGGTGGGCCGGTGACCGTCGTCATCGCCCCACGCTCCGCGAGCGGCGGCCTCGACCCGGGCGACGTCGTCCGCCAGCGGTTGACGCAGATCGCGCCGCCCCTGCTCGGTGAGCAGGCCGCCGCGGCCGGCGAGACCGCCGACCTGCTCGACACGCTGGTCGGGTCGGTGCTCGCCGACCCGCAGCCCGACCGCGTCTGGCTGCTGCTGGTCGGGTTGTCCGGGTGCTTCCCCGACGACGCTCTCATGCGTCGGGCCCTGCGCACGCTGGAGATCTCCGACCGGGTCGGGGCGACCCTGTGGCTGCTCGACACCGCGATGACCCTCGCGACGGAGGCGGGGACGGTCGACTGGCCGATGGCGGTCGTCACCGACGGTGTCGTCCTCGACGTCACCCACTCCGCCGAGCACGACCTGCACACCGGCATCCAGCGCGTCGTGCGCAGCACCTTGCCGATCTGGGCCCGTAGCCACACGTTCGAGACCTGCGCGGTCGTCGAGGGCGGGTTCGCGATGCGCCGCCTGCACGAGCGCGAGGCCGACCGGGTGCTGCGGTGGGCCGACACCCACGCCGACGCCGCCGACCAGCACACCTCCGGGCTGCGTCAGCTCGAACCGGACCCGCTGGCCGACGTCCTGGTCGTGCCGTGGCGCTCGACCGTGGTGCTCATGGAGGTGCCCTCCCGGGACACCTGCGACCGGCTCGCCGCGCTCGGCGAGTGGTCCGGCAACCGCCTGGTCGCGGTCGGCTACGACGCCATCCCGATCGTGAGCTCGCTCATCGTGCCGCTGGCCGAACCCAACCGGTTCGTGCACTACCTGACCGCGATCAAGCACACCGACGTCGTCGCCGGCATCAGCGTCTCGGCCACACAGGAGTTCCGCGGGTTCGCGAACATGCTGCCGAGCCAGGGCATCACCGGCCCGCGCGTGATCGAGTGCGCGCTGCCCGTCGACGACGGCGGCCGACCCGAGCCCGGCACCCCCGCCGCCCTGCACCACGACGACCCGTTGGTGGTGTGCGTCGGCAGCTTCGAGCCGCGCAAGAACCAGCAGGCCGTCCTGTACGCGGCCGAGGTGCTGTGGCGCGAGGGACTGCGGTTCCGGCTGCGGTTCATCGGCGGTTCGGCGTGGGGCAACACCGTCGCCCGCGAGGTCGCCCGGCTCGCCCGGCGCGGCCGCGCGGTCGAGATGCGGACCGCGGTGTCCGACGACGAACTCGAGGCGAGCTACCGCGAGGCCCGGTTCACCGTCTTCGTCTCCCGCCACGAGGGGTACGGCCTGCCGTTGGCCGAGTCGCTCGCCCGCGGCGTCCCGGCCGTCACCAGCGACTTCGGCAGCCAGCGCGAGATCGCCCACGACGGCGGCGCGCTCACCGTCGACCCCCGTGACGACGACGCCCTGGTCGACGCCATGCGCTCGCTGCTGGTCGACGACACCCTGCTCGAGGACCTCCGGCGCCAGATCGCGGCCCGTCCGCGCCGGACCTGGAGCGACTACGCGGACGAGCTGTGGTCCGTCCTCGGTCTGCCGGCGGAGGTCTGACGTGCCCGGAACCCTGCGCGCCCTCGCGGCTCTGCCCGCCCGCCTCCCGGTGGCGGGCCCCCGCCGCCTCGCGGCCGACATCGACCTGCTCGGCGGCGAGCGCCGCCGCGCCGTGCGGTCCCGCCTCGCCACGCTCGCCCACGTCCTCGACCCGTCGCGGCCGCCGACCGCCGACACCCGACGCACCGTCGAGCTGGTCGAGACGGTCGTCGACGTCCTGGACCCCGCCGACGCCGACCAGGTGTGGCTCGCCGCGGCCGTCGTCGGCGGCCGGATGCCGTCGTCGGTGCAGGTGCTCGCGGCGCGTCGCCGGGCCCGCCTCGACGGCGTCGCCGCGGCCCTGGCCGAACTGGTCCCCCGCGTCCAGCTCGAGTGGCCGCCGCCGGACGGCCGGTTCTCCCCGCTGGCCGCGGAGTGGCCGGACGTCGAGGTCGTCACCGGCGAGGTGCTGGTCGACGTCTTCCACACCGCGGACACCGACCTCGCCACCGGCATCCAGCGCGTGACCCGCGAGTCGGTGCGCCGGTGGGCCCGCGACCACGACGTCACGCTCGTCTCGTGGACCTCGACGTTCACCGGCCTCAAGCCGCTGACCGGTGCGGCGCGCGAGCGCGCGCTGACCGGCACCCCCGCCCAGTCGCAGGACGGCCGTCCCACCGTCACCATCCCGTGGCGCTGCAGCTACGTCCTGCCGGAACTGGCCGCCGAGCCCGACCGCACGACCGCCATCGAGGCGATGGTCGAGTACTCCTGCGTGCGCAGCGCGATGATCGGCTTCGACTGCGTGCCGGTCACCTCGGCCGAGACCGTCGGCGAGGGCATGGGCGGCGGGTTCTCGACCATGCTCGGCGCCGCCTCGCAGCTGGACCGGGTCGCGGCGATCAGCGAGGCCGCAGCGGGTGAGTACGGCGGGTGGCGCGAGATGCTCGCCGGCACGGGCCTGCCCGGCCCGGAGATCCGTGCGATCTCCCTGCCCGACGAAGCCGTCCCGGTCGAGCAGGCCGCGGTCGATGCCGCCCGCTCGGCGCTGGGCATCCCGTCGCTGCCCCTGGTCCTCGTGGTCGGCTCGCACGAGCCCCGCAAGAACCACCTGGCCGTGCTGCACGCCGCGGACCTGTGCTGGCGCAAGGGGTTGCGGTTCAACCTGGTGTTCGTCGGCGGCAACGCCTGGCGCGGCGAGGAGTTCACCGCGCGGCTGCACCAGCTGCAGGACCAGGGCCGGTCGGTGCAGGCGGTCTCGGGCGTCTCCGACGCCGTGCTCGCCGGCTCCTACGCCCTCGCCCGCTTCACCGTCTTCCCCTCGCTCAACGAAGGATTCGGCCTGCCCATCGTGGAATCACTCGCCCAGGGCACGCCGGTCGTCACGTCGGGCTACGGCAGCATGGCCGAGATCGCCGCCGGCGGTGGAGCCGTCACCGTCGACCCCCGCCGCGACGATGACATCGCCTCCGCGATCGAGCGTCTGCTCACCGACGACGACCTGCTCGAGGAACTCGCCGAACAGGCCCGCAACCGCGCCGTCCGCACGTGGGACCAGTACGCCGCCGAGACCTGGTCGTTCTTCATGGCGGACGACCGGTCCGGAGCGACCTCGTGACCGACCTCGAGATGCCGCGGCCGGAGTCCAGCGCGCAGGCGCGGGCGCTCGCGGAACGCACCGCGTCGCTGCAGGACCTGCCGATGCGACCAGCGGGACCGCGGTCGGGCTTCTTCACCGGCACCGCGCAGTCGGTCCGTGACATCTGGGCCTACCGCGAACTGCTCGGCCTGCTCACGCGGCGCGAGCTGAAGTCGCGGTACAAGGACAGCGTCCTGGGGTTCTTCTGGAGCCTCATGCGCCCGCTGTCGCAGCTGCTCATCTACTACGTGGCCCTGGGCAAGTTCCTCGGGGCGCAACGCGCGATCGACGACTACGCGATCTTCGTGTTCACCGGCCTGACGGCCTGGTCGCTGTTCTCCGAGATCGTGCAGTCGGGCACCGGTTCGATCGTGAGCAACGGCGGGCTGGTCAAGAAGATCTACCTGCCGCGCGAGGTGTTCCCGCTCGCCGCGATCGGCTCGGCGCTGTTCAACTTCGCCATCCAGTTCGTGGTGCTCGTCGGTGCGACCGTCCTGGTCGGCGCCGTACCGCTCGACCGCGACCTGCTGTACCTGCCGCTGGGTCTGCTGGTGCTGTTGCTCTGGGCGACGGCCGCGGCGTTCCTGCTCTCAGCGGTCAACGTCTACCTGCGCGACATCCAGTACCTGGTCGAGATCGCGCTCATGATCCTGTTCTGGACCACGCCGACGGTCTACTCGTGGGAGCAGGTCGCCCGGACCCTGCAGAACCACCCGGTGCTGCTGGACCTCTACAACGCCAACCCGCTCGTCGACATCACACTGGCGTTCCAACGGGCGATGTGGAAGGCCGGCGACGGCGCCCCGGCCCCCGACCACATCTGGCTGAACCTGCTGGTGCTCGCGGGCGTCGGCGCCGTCCTGCTCTTCCTGTGCCAGCGGGTCTTCACCCGCCTGCAGAACAACTTCGCGCAGGAGCTCTGAGCCCCATCACCACCGTCGTCGACGTCCGGGACGTCTCCAAGCGCTTCGTCATCCGCAAGGAGAAGTCCCTCAAGGAACGCCTGGTCAACCTCGGCCGCTCCCAGCAGTTCAAGGAGGACTTCTGGGCGCTGCGCGACGTCAACCTCGACATCACGTCGGGCTCGACCGTCGGGCTGGTCGGGCCGAACGGCTCGGGCAAGAGCACCTTGCTCAAGTGCATCGGCGGCATCATCCAGCCGACCTCGGGCCAGGTGCTGCTGCGCGGCCGGCTCGCGGCCCTGCTCGAACTGGGCGCCGGGTTCCACCCCGACCTCACCGGCCGCGAGAACGTCTTCCTCAACGCCTCGATCCTCGGGCTCTCGCGCGAGCAGACCGAGCGCTACTTCGACGCGATCGTCGACTTCTCCGGCATCGAGCGGTTCATCGACACCCAGGTGAAGTTCTACTCGTCGGGCATGTACGTGCGGCTCGCCTTCGCCGTCGCCGTGCACGTCGACCCCGACATCCTGCTGGTCGACGAGGTCCTCGCCGTCGGCGACGAACCGTTCCAGCGCAAGTGCATGGACCGCATCCGCGGGTTCCAGAAGGAGGGACGCACCATCGTGTTCGTCTCCCACTCCCTGGACCAGGTCGCGGAGCTGTGCGACCGTGCGGTGGTGCTCGAGCACGGCAACGTCATCGCCGACGGCGCCCCGGTCGACAGCCTGCGCGTGCTGCGCGCCGAGTTCGACAGCACCCGCAGCGAGGAACTCGCCCGCGAGCGGGCGTCCGCGACCACGGTCCGCGGCGAGGCGCGCATCCTCGACGTCCGGGTGGCCGGCCACGCCGGGCCGGACGTCGCGGTGCTCAAACCCGGCGACGCCCTCGAGCTGGAGGTCGACGTCGAGGCCGACGGCGCCGCCCCGCTCACGGACTGGATCCTCGGCGTGGGCATCGACAGCATGCTCGGACAGGTCCTGTTCGGCACCAACACCGCCATGATGAACGTCGACCTGCCGTCGGTGACCGGTCGCCGGACCTTCCGGGTCCGGTTGCCCAAGGTGTGGCTCGGTGAGGGTCAGTACAGCGTCCACGGCGCGATCGCCGAGAGCCGCGGCCCCGAGATCGACCGTCGCCCCGAGGCCGCCACGTTCCGGGTCGCCGGCAACGGCCACAGCATCGGCTACGTCTTCGGCGAACCCGAACTGCTGCCGTAGTGCGCATCGGGCTCGACGCCACCCCGCTGCTCGGCGCCCGCACCGGCGTCGGCGTCTACGTCGAGCACCTGCTGGCCGGGCTCGCGACGACCGAGCCCGACGTCGTCGCCACGGCCTTCACGCTGCGCGGGGCGTCGGCCCTGCGGACCGCCGTGGCCGAGGTGGCACCGACCGCCGTGGTCCGCGCCCGGCCGGCGCCGGCGCGGGTGCTGCGCGCGGCCTGGCTGCGCGCCGACCAGCCGACGGTCGGGTTGCTCACCGGCCGCCTCGACCTGTTCCACGGCACCAACTTCGTGCTGCCGCCGACCGGGCGGGCGCGGGGGGTGGTCACCGTGCACGACCTGTCCTACGTGCGGCACCCCGAGACCGTCACCCGCGACAGCCTGGAGTACAGGCGCCTCGTCCCGCGCGGGCTGCGGCGGGCCGACGCCGTCTGCACCCCGAGCGAGGCGGTCGCGGCCGAGGTGGTTGCCGAGTACGGCCTCGACCCGGCGCGGGTGTTCGCCACGCCGCTGGGGGTCGACCCGTCGTGGTTCGAGGTCGAGGCCGGCCGCCCCGACGGCGTCCCGGACGGCCGGTACCTGCTGGCCGTCGGCACCCTCGAGCCCCGCAAGAACCTCCCGCTGCTGGTCGCGGCGCACGGGGAGCTCTGGCGCGCGGGTGTCGAGGTGCCGCTGCTGGTGACCGGCTCGCCCGGGTGGGGCCCGGCACTGTCCCTCGACACCGCACCCGCGGGCTCGGTGCGCCTGCTCGGCTACCGACCGCGGGCCGAGTTGCAACAGCTGGTCGCCGGGGCCGCGGCTCTGGCTTTCCCCAGCCGGTACGAAGGATTCGGGCTGCCGCCACTGGAGGCGCTGGCGGCCGGCACCCCGGCGGTGACCTCCGACCTGCCGGTCCTGCGCGAAGTGCTGGGCGACCACGCCCGCTTCGTCGCGGCCGACGACGCCACGGCGTGGACCGACGCCCTGCAAGCCGTCCTCGTCGATCCGCCGACCGCTGCGGCCCGCGCCGCCGGCCGCGACCACGCCCGTACCTTCACCTGGGCGGGCACGGTCGAGCGCACCCGCGCCGCGTACGCCGCCGCGCTGTCTTGACCTCGGAAGAAGCTCTGCCGGGCGACTTCTCGTTCACTTCCGTCACATGCGCCTCGTGCGCAACAACCAGGTCACAGTCCGACAGATGGCACTGCGCGGGCCGAAACGCCGTGTGACAGTGGGTCGACCGAGCGGCCCACCCCCGTACGGGCCGCGCGAGACATCGCGGAGAACCCACCCCCATGCCCCACTCCCCCCGCCCGCACCGCCGTGCCACCGCACGGGTCGCAGGCGTCCTGGTCGCCGCCGTCCTCGCCACCGCCGGGACCCTGACCGCTGCCGGCCCGGCCGCCGCGGCCGGGCCGAACTCGCTCGCCGCGGGCGCGGTGCTCGCCACGAACTCGAGCCTGACCTCGAGCAACGGCACGTACCGCCTGACGATGCAGAGCGACGGCAACCTCGCCCTCTACGGCGCCCGGGGCGCGATGTGGTCGACCAAGACCACCGGCACCGGCGTGCGGCTGTGGATGCAGAGCGACGGCAACGCCGTGATGCGCAACGCGGCCAACGCCGCCGTCTGGACGAGCCGCACCGCGGGCTCGGGCGCCACCAAGCTGCTGCTGCAGGACGACGGCGACGTCTCGATCATCACCGCGAACGGGGTGGTGAAGTGGCACAGCAACACCGCCGTGGTGCCGACCCCGGTCTCGCTCGGGTCGTCGGTCCCCGCGGGCACCCCGCTGACGCCGTCGGCGTTCCTCACCTCACCGGCGGGCACGGTCACCGCGAGGTTCGACACCGCGGGCGTGTTCACGATCCGCACCGAGGACCGGGTGCTCTGGACCGCTCCGTCGGGCGGCCAGCCCGGCAAGCGGTTCCTGTTCCAGACCGACGGCAACGTCGTGCTCTACGGCCTCACCGTCGCGCTCTGGACCGCGAGCACCCGGAACGCCACTCCCGGCACGATGACGATGCAGGACGACGGCAACCTCATCGCCCGCAGCACGTCGGGCGCGATCGTGTGGTCCTCGCGCAGCCCCATCCCGCAGCCGCCGCCGGCCGCGACCTCGCCCGACCGGCTGAAGCTGGGTCAGGCGCTGTCACCCGGTCAGATGCTCAAGAGCGGCACGGCCACGATCACCCAGCAGACCGACGGCAACCTCGTCATCCGCAGCGCCGGCACCGCGATCTGGACCAGCAACACCGCCGGGTGGGGCGCGGTCACCTCGACCATGCAGAGCGACGGCAACTTCGTCGTCCGGGCGTCGAACGGGCAGGCGCTGTGGAGCACCGGGACGCGCGGGGCGTACATCATGCTCCAGACCGACGGCAACCTCGTGGTCCGCTCCTCGACCAACGTGGCGCTGTGGGCCAGCAAGAGCCGTCCCCGGCCGCCGGTCACGTTCCCGCCGACCAGCGCGCCGCCGCCGGTCGCGGTCAGCCGGTACCTGCGCAACCTCGACGGCTCCTCGGCCGACCTGACGTTCATGCGCACCGCCGGCTGCAGCGACGCCCGCGCCGTGCCCAACGGCAAGAAGTACCTGACGTTCCTCGCCTTCGGCGCCCAGAGCACGCACGCGCCGGGCGGCTGGGGTGTGAACCTCACGGCGTCGACCGGGCTGATCAGCAACACCGCCGTGGTCAACGCGGTGAAGTCCTACGTCGACGGCTACCGCGGCTGCATGCAGCCGTACTCGCACCTCACCGTGGCCGTGGGCACCAACAACGACGGCGAGGACGCCGGGCTGGGCGCGGTCGGCGGGAAGATCTGGGCCGACCAGGTCGTCGACCCGATCGCGGCGTACGTCAACCCCGGCGGCCGGGTCACGATCGCCGCGGCCAACGACATCGAACCGGGCTTCGCCGGCTCGCCCGCCCAGGCCGTCAGCTGGATGCAGGGGTTCCTCGCCAACAGCGGGGCGCCGTTCGTCAACACCGGGTCCGCCGACGGCTGCCCGCAGACCCTCGGCAGCACGGCGACCTGCAACTTCGGGTGGACGCCGAAGGTCCTCTACGACCTGACCTATGGGATGATGGCCGCCCGCTCGCTGCCGCTGGTGCAGATCTACTTCACCTCGATGGCCCGGCAGTGGGCGAACATCAGCCTCATCGGCCGCAACGCCACCGGTCGGGCCATGACCTTCGCGGGTCCCCTCACCGAGGTGACCGCCTGCCGGCAGGCGGGCAGCTGCACGAGCATGGGCGCGGTCGACGCCTGGCACACGCTGTGGAACCAGCTGCGGGCCGACTCCCGCACGGCGATCAGCAACCTGGCCTACCTGACCGACCTGCGGATCGACTGGTGACCCGTCGCGCGGCGAGCGGCGTCGCGCTGCTCGGCGCCCTCGGGGTGCTCGCCCTCGCGGGCTGCACCAGCGGCGGCGGCACGGCCGGCGGGTCGACCGCCGCGACGACCTCGGCCGTGCCGACGACGTCGAGCCCGACCTCGTCGTCACCCCTGCCGTCCGACAGCGACACGGCGACGACCTCGGCCCCGCCGACGCCGACCTCGTCGGCGCCCACGTCGACCGCGCCGACCGGCCCCACCGGGAGCCCGACGGCGCCCGCGCTCGCCGCGTGCGCCGACCTCGACGTCACCGCGACCCGGGTGCCCGGCGCGGCGGGCATCACCTACGGGCTCATCAGCGTCACCAACCGCGGGACCTCGCGCTGCGGGCTGCCGGGCGTGCCCGCCCTGCGGTTGCTCGATGCCAGCCGCGGCCCGGTGACGGCGGTCGCGGCCGCCGTCGGGGCGGGCGGGGCCGCGGGCGCGTTGGAGCCCGGTGCGACGGCGAGCACCCTGCTGCAGGACAGCTCCAGCACCTGCCAGGCGAACAGCCGCAGTGCCTTCGTCGAGGTGCAGGCCACGACCGCGGCACCGAAGGTCGTCGTCGCGCTGTCGCTGCCGCCGTGCACGCTGTCGGTGCGCCCGTTCACGCCGGGGACGCAACCCACTCCCTGACACTGTCTTGAGCAGACGTCGAGGGTTCTTGACCGGCTCCCTGAGTTCGACTTGCGGATCTGAACCGGGGCGACCTAGCGTCCCCGGAGACCTCAGGAGCCCGTCTCCACCCGGTTGACCCCCGACCTCCGGAGTCCGCGATGCCGCGTCCCACCCCCGCCCGCCGTCCCCGCCCCGTCCTGACGCTGGTGGTCACCGCCCTCGCCGGGGGCGCCGCCCTGGTCGGCACGAGCGCGGTGGGCGTCCCGGCCACGGCGGCCACCACCGCGGCCACGGCCGGGCCGTGGACCAGCGCGGACGGCCGCTTCACCGCCGGGGTGGAGAGCAACGGCAACTTCGTCCTGCGCTACCGCGGCTCGGCGAGCCCCGACGCGCTGTGGCAGACCCGCACCAGCGGCCACCCGGGCGCGTCCCTGGCGATGCAGAGCGACGGCAACCTGGTGCTGCGCGACGGCGCCACGGTGCTCTGGTCGAGCGGCACGGCCGGTCACCCCGGTGTCGTGCCGGGTGTCACCAACACCGGCGAGCTCTGGATCTCGAGCAGCACGGCGGGTGTGGTGTGGCGCAGCGGCACGGCGGGCGCGACGTCGGGTCTCGACGGCGCTTCGGCCGACCCGCGGTTCACCAAGGTGTGGACCCACGTCCTCGGCGCCCCCGGCTCGTCCGCCGCGCTCGCCTCGCCCGGGGTCGGCACCCTCGACTCCGCGGGCACGTCGGTGGTCTTCGGCACCCGCGCGGGCGGCCTCAACGCGTTCCACACCTCGAACGGCGCCAGCGTCGCCGGCTGGCCGGTCAGCACGGGCGGCGTCGCCGTCGACTCCACACCCGCGATCGCCGGGACCGGTGCGGGCTCCCGCATCTACGTCGGCGTGGGGACGTCGGCACGGCCGAGCGCCGGCGGCATCTCGGCGTGGTCCGGCACCGGCACACCGCTGTGGACGGTGCGCCCGCGGGCGTTGCCGACCGGGACGGCGACGGTCGGTGTCATGAGCTCGGTCGCGGTCGGGAACCTCCAGTCGGGACTGGACATCGTCGGCGGCGCCATGGGCCAGATGGGCTACGCGCTCGGTTCCGGCGGCGGCCCGCTGCGCGGGTTCCCGTGGTTCCAGGCCGACACGAACTTCAGCACCCCCGCGCTCGCCGACCTCACCGGCGACGGCCGCGACGAGGTGATCATGGGCGGCGACTCCACCGCGGGCCTGGCGTACGGGCGGCAGTACACCAACGGCGGGCACATCCGGATCGTCAAGAACACCGGCGCCGCCGGGGCTTCGTCACCCGCGCTGGCCCTGGTGTGCGAGCGCAACACCAACCAGGTCGTGCAGTCCTCCCCCGCTGTCGGCCGGTTCCTGTCCGGCGGTGCCGTCGGGATCGTGGTCGGCACCGGCACCCACTACGCCGGCGCGTCCGACACCAACGCCCTGTTCGCGCTCGACACCCGGTGCGGCGTCAAGTGGCGGGCGGTGCTCAACGGCGCGACCGGCGCCAGCCCGTCGCTGATCGATGTCGACGGCAACGGTTCGCTCGAGGTCGTCACCGCCGCGAGCCACGGCACGAACAGCAGCGTCTACGTCCTCGACGGCGCCACCGGCCGGGCCCGGTGGAACGCGACCGTGAGCGGTCGGGTGTTCGGCCAGATCACGAGCATCGACATCGCCGGGCGCCGCAGCCTGCTCGTCGGTCACACCGGCGGGGTCACCGTCCTCGACGCCGCGACCGGCCGGGTCACCGGCCAGCTCGCGCCGGGCGTCGGCGTCCAGAACACCCCCGCCGTCACCCTCGACCCGGGCGGCAGGATCGGGGTCACCGTGATCGGCTACAACGGTCAAGGCCGCGGCGTCGCGCTGCACTTCCAGCTCAACGGCGCGACCGCCACCACGGTCACCGGCCCGGGCCAGTGGCCGATGTTCCACCGCGACTCCCGCCTCCGCGGCTCCACCCTCTGACCCGCCGCCCACCACCACCCCGCACGCCCGGCACGCCCCCTCGGAGACCCACCACCCCAGATCTGGTGAGTGGTCACTTCTCCCGTCGAGTGGTCAGCAATTCGTGACCACTCACCGGGGAAGGTGACCACTCGGCAGATTCGGGGGGCGACACAGGTGACCACTCGCCAGATTCCGGGGGCGGGACAGGTGCCCACTCACCGGTTCAGGACGAGGAGGACTCGGCGACGACGGCGGCGAGGGCCTCGGTCCACGGACGCAGGGGGGTGAGACCGGCGGAGTCCCAGGCGGTGGGAGAGAGCACCGACCAGGCGGGACGGGGCGCCGGGCGGACGAACGCCTCGGACGTGGTCGGGTGCACGCGGTCGGGGTCGGCGCCGACGGCGGCGAACGTCGCGCGGGCGAGGTCGTACCAGGAGGCCACGCCGCTGTTGACGGCGTGCAGCACGGGGGTCACGTGCGTGCCGGTGGCGAGCAGCCGACCGAGTTCCACCAGTCCGACGGCGAGGTCGGGCGCGGCGGTCGGCGAACCCACCTGGTCGGAGACGACGTCGATCGTGTCCTTCTCGCGTTCCAACCGTTGCATCGTGCCCACGAAGTTCGGGCCGGGGCCACCGAAGATCCACGCCGACCGGACGACCACCGATGCACTCGGCAACAGTCGCAGCACTTCCTGCTCACCGGCGAGCTTGGACGCGCCGTAGACCGTGCGCGGGCCGGTCGGGTCGGCCGGTTCGTACGGTCGGTCGGCGTCGCCGGCGAAGACGTAGTCGGTCGAGACGTGCACCAACCGCCCGCGGTGCCGGGCCAGCGTCGCGGCCAGGTGCGCCGGGCCGTCACGGTTCACCGCGTAGGCGGCGTCGACGTCGGTCTCGGCGGCGTCGACCGCGGTGTGCGCCGCGGCGTTGACGACGACGTCCGGACGCACCTCGACCACCGTGCGTTCCACGGCGGCCGCATCGGTGACGTCGAGGTCGGTGCTGCCGAGCGCGACGACCTCGGTCTCACCGACCGCCGCCAGTGCATCGACCAGCCGCGACCCGAGTTGCCCCCGGGCGCCGGTGACCAGCCAGCGGGTCACTGGCCTGCCACGGAGTAGCGGGCCTCGACGTCGGCCTTGGCCGGGCTCCACCAGTCGCGGTTCGCGTCGTACCAGCCGACGGTCTGCCGCAGCCCGGCCTCGATGTCGGCGTAGCGCGGTGCCCACCCGAGCTCGGCGCGCAGCGCGCTGGCGTCGATCGCGTAGCGCAGGTCGTGGCCCGCGCGGTCGGCGACCAGGTCGTACCCGTCGGGGTCGTTGCCGGTGATCTCCAGCAGCAGCCGCACGATGGTGAGGTTGTCGCGCTCACCGTCGGCGCCGATGAGGTAGGTCTCGCCGACCCGGCCACGGTCGATGATGTCCCACACCGCGTGGTTGTGGTCGTCGACGTGGATCCAGTCGCGCACGTTGGCGCCGGTGCCGTACACCTTCGGCCGCAAGCCCGACAGGATGTTGGTGATCTGCCGCGGGATGAACTTCTCGATGTGTTGCCACGGCCCGTAGTTGTTCGAGCAGTTCGAGATCGTCGCCTGCACCCCGAACGACCGCACCCACGCGCGCACCAGGAGGTCCGAACCGGCCTTGGTGGAGGAGTACGGGCTCGACGGGTTGTACGGGGTCTGGGCCGTGAACTTCGCGGGATCGTCGAGTTCGAGATCGCCGTAGACCTCGTCGGTGGAGATGTGGTGGTAGCGCACGCCGGTGCGGCGCACCGCCTCGAGCAAGGTGAACGTGCCGACGAGGTTGGTCTGCACGAACGGCGAGGGGTCACGCAGCGAGTTGTCGTTGTGCGACTCGGCGGCGAAGTGCACCACCAGGTCCGAGGCCTCGACCAGCGGGTCGACCACGGCGGCGTCGGCGACGTCGCCCTCGACCAGGCGCACCCGGTCGTCGGTCGGTACGACGGCCCGCGAGGCGGCGTAGGTCATCTTGTCCAGCACGGTGATCTCGACGTCGGGGCGTTCCGCGAGGGTCAGCCGGACGAAGTTCCCCCCGATGAACCCGGCGCCGCCGGTCACGAGAATGCGTTGCGTCATGCAACAGTCCCTTCGGAGAGCGACGCGAACAGCGGTGCCGAGGCGTCCTTGGCCGACACGCGGCTGGGGTCGGTGGGGTCGAGCGGCAGGGGCCAGTCGATGCCGAGCGCCGGGTCGAGCGGGGTGACGGCCACACCGGCCATCCCCGGACGCCACTCGCTGTCGAAGCAGTAGAGGTACTGGCAACCGCCGTCGGAGACGGCCTGGAACCCGTTCAGGACCCCCGCCGGCACGAGCACCTGGGTGCCGACGGCGAGCGGGACGGTCACGACCGCGCCGTGGGTGGCCGAGCCGGGGCGGGCGTCGACGTACGCCCCGAACGCCTCACCGGCCGCGATGCCGACGAGCTTGGTCATGGCCTCGCCGTGCAGACCACGCACGCCGCCCGTGTGCGTCCAGGTCATGTTGACCTGCTCCCAACGGTCGGGCACCGGCACGCCGGCCTCGGCGAAACCGCTGGTCCGGAAGAACTCCCGCACCGTGCCCCGCTCGTCCGTGACGGCCTTGGTGGTGATGACCAGCAGCCCGTCGATGGCCGTCGTGGCCACCGCCATCGGCACGATCTTCACCATCAGAGCCGGCCCGCCGCGTAGTCCTCGGCCACCCGCACCACGTAGGCGCCGTAGCTCGACTTGCCCATCTCCGCACCGAGTCGGAGCGCCTGCTCGACGTCGATCCACCCGCGCCGCAGGGCGATCTCCTCCAGGCACGCGATCTGGACGCCCTGCCGATGCTGCAGCACCTGCACGAACTGCCCGGCCTCGAGCAGGGAGTCCATCGTCCCGGTGTCGAGCCAGGCCATGCCCCGGCCGAGGTCGACCAGCCGCGCCGAGCCGCGCTCCACGTAGACGCGGTTGAGGTCGGTGATCTCCAACTCGCCGCGGGCGGAGGGCGTGAGGTCGCGGGCGATCTCGACGACGTCGGAGTCGTAGAAGTAGAGGCCGGTGACGGCGAGGTTGGTCTTCGGCTGGGCCGGCTTCTCCTCGATGTCGGTGAGCATGCCGTCGCGGTCGACGCTCGCGATGCCGTACCGCTCGGGGTCGCCGACCCGGTAGCCGAACAGCGTGCAGCCGCCGCCCGCCTCGATGCCCGCGACCGCCTGCTGCAGCGTCCCGCCGAAGCCGTGGCCGAAGAAGATGTTGTCGCCCAGCACCAGCGCGGCCGGCCCGCCCGCCACGTGGTCCGCGCCGATGTGGAACGCCTGCGCGAGGCCGTCCGGCGACGGCTGGGCCGCGTACGTCAGTGAGACGCCCCACTGGCTGCCGTCACCGAGCAGCCGCTGGAACTGCTCCTGGTCGTGCGGGGTCGTGATGATCAGGATGTCGCGGATCCCGGCCAGCATGAGCACCGAGATCGGGTAGTAGACCATCGGCTTGTCGAAGACCGGCAACAGCTGCTTGGACACCGCCCGGGTGATCGGGTGCAGTCGGGTCCCGGAGCCGCCGGCCAGCACGATGCCCTTCACGTCTCGGGAGGTTATCGGACCGGCCCGGACCCGGCCGGGCGACGACGTCCTCCGACCCTCCCGGCAGAGGCGGGATGACCGGTTCTCAGCGACCCCGGCTCTACCCTGGCCCGCATGGCACGTCACCCGGGACCGGATCCTCGGCGCCCGCTCGACGACCGGGGCGCGGCGCCCCTGCCCCCCGACCTCGACCCCCGCGGCCGGCGCGCGTCGCGACGTGACGTCGCGGTGCCGGGCCGGCGGCGTCGGATCGCCGTCCGCCGCACCACGACGCTGGTGCGCATCGCCGCCGCGGCTCTCTCGCTGGTCATCCTGGTGGGCAGCGGTTACGCCTGGGCCACCTACCAGAAGTTCACCTCGAACATCGCCACGGGCGACGACCTGGACTCCGGCGGCGCGGACCTCGACGGCAAGGACCAGAACATCCTGCTGATCGGCAACGACAGCCGCGCCGGCGCCACCCCCGCCGAGTTGCAGGAGCTCTCGACCGAGGACGACGGCGGCAGCGTCAACACCGACACGATGATCCTGTTGCACGTGCCGGCCGACGGCTCGCGCGCCAGCCTCATCTCGTTCCCCCGCGACTCCTACGTCGACATCCCGGGGTACGGCGAGAACCGCATCAACGCGGCGTACAGCAACGCCTACAACCAGGCCAAGTCCGACGGTGGGGACGAGATCGCCGCCCAGAGCGCCGGCATCAAGCTGACGGCCGAGACGATCAGCCAGCTGACCGGCCTCAAGATCGACCACTACCTGCAGGTCAACCTGCTCGGCTTCTACCGCATCAGCGTCGCGCTCGGCGGCATCGACGTGTGCCTCAACGCCGCGCAGCAGGACCCGTTCTCGGGCATCGACCTCCCGGCCGGCGTGAGCCGCATCGAGGGCAAGCAGGCCCTGGCCTTCGTGCGGCAGCGCCACGGCCTGCCGCGCGGCGACCTCGACCGCATCGCCCGCCAGCAGTACTTCCTCGGTGCCGTGTTCCGGAAGGTGAGCTCCGCCGGCACGCTCGTCAACCCCTTCAAGCTCAACGACCTCGTCGACGCCGTGAGCTCGTCGTTGCTGAAGGACAAGAGCCTGGACCTGCTGTCGCTCGCCCGCCAGGTCCAGGACCTGCGGGCCGGCAACATCACGTTCGCGACCATCCCGACCACCGGCAACGAGACCGTGGACGGGCAGGACGTCCTCGGCGTCGACCCGGCCCAGGTGCAGCAGGAGGTCCAGCAGATCATCGGCAACACCGCCGACACCGTCGCCAAGGCCGCGCCCGTCGCGCCCGGCAGCTTCAGCGTCGACGTGCTCAACGGCAGCGACACGGGCGGCGTCGCGCAGTCCAACGCCGACCTCCTGACGTCCGCGGGCTACCAGGTCGGGACGATCGGGAACTTCGACGGCGGCGCCGACGCCACCCAGATCCGCTTCCCGGCGGGCCAGGCGGGCCAGGCCAAGACCCTGGCGAAGGTGGTCCCCGGCGCGACCTACGTGCAGACCTCCTCGGTCAGCACGGTCACGCTGGTCATCGGCGCGAACGGCGTCGGCGTGAAGGACCCGAGCGCCGCCGCCTCCACCACGGCCGCCGCGCCGCCGCCGGAGACGGCCGCCACGAGTGCGTCGGCCAGCACCCGCGCCGCGTCCGACATCTCCTGCATCAACTGATGGCCGACACCCCCGAGGCGCTGTTCGCCGCCGTGCTGCGCGAGCGGCCCGACGTCCCGCTCGTCACCTGGTACGACGAGACACCCGGGCGTGCCGCGCGGGTGGAGCTCTCGGCCCGTTCGGTCGCGAACTGGGCGGCCAAGACCGCCGGGCTCCTCGGCGACGAACTCGGCCTCGGACCGGGCGACCGGGTGTTCGTCGACCCGGTCGGCCACTGGCTGCTGCCCGGTCTGCTCGCCGGGATCTGGGTCGCAGGCGCCGAGGTCGTCACCACCGCGGACACGGCCGTCGACGCCGCGGTGGTGGTCCGCGGCGGCGCCGTCACGGTCGACGCCGACGAGGTGTTCACGTTCGATCCCTCCTCGCCGCTGCAGCTCGGCGCACCCGACGACGCCCCGGGATCCCCGCCCGGCTCCCGCGACCTGCCTACGGCCCTGCGTCCCCACCCCGACCGGCTCGGGCCGGCCCGGGGGGCTGCGAGCGACCCCGCCCTGGACGGCGCGACCCGCGCCGACCTCGTGGCCGCCGCCACCGCCCGCGCCGCCGACCTCGGACTCACCGCGGCCGCGGGCCGGCTGCTGTGGAGCGGGCCGCTCTCGGGAGGCGACGTCACGACCGTGGTGGTCGGCCCGTGGACGGTCGCGGGCTCCCTCGTGCTCGTCACCGGCGACGCCCCCCTCGGCGCGGAACGGGCGCAGGCCCTGGCCACGACCGAGGGCGCCGACGTCGTCACCTGAGGCGACAGTTCGCCCGGAGATGCCCGGTTCGGCCTTGAGAACCTGCGTTTCCGTACCGGGAAACGGTTAGCCGATCATGAGGCCGGGGTATCCGGTCGGAACCCACCGCACGACCTGTTCCCCCGAACAGCGCACAACCCGTCCCCCCGTACTGCACTGACACCATCCCCCGAGGTGATCCGTGGCAGCCACCCCTGCCCCCCTGATCCGTGCCACCGCCGCCGAGGCGATCGCCGCCGTCAAGGCGTCCGGCGCGGCCAAGCGCACTTCCGGGCCCCTGGCCTGGAACCCGACCCGCCACCTGCTGTCCCGCTTCGCGTTCGGCCCGGTGAAGGGCACGACGACCGTCGTCCCCGACACCTGGTTCGACGCGCAGGTGGCGCTCGGCAAGAAGAAGCCCGGCACCTCGGCGATGCCCGCCCTGGCGACCCTCTACCCGTACCTCGGCATGCGGCCGCCGCAGACCCGAGCGGCACTCAAGGCCGGAGGCAACGAGTACGGCTGGGACTCGATGGACCAGCTCAGCAAGGCGACGATCGCCCTGCAGACGTGGAGCCCCGCCCAGCTGTACGAGACGGTCGTCGACTTCTTCTCCAACAAGCTCAACGTCGCGAACTTCAGCGACGGTGTGTGGGCCACGCGGGCCTCCTACGACCGCGACGTGATCCGCACGTACGCGTTCGGCAAGTACCGCGACATGCTCCTCGCCGCCATGAAGCACCCGGCGATGCTGGCGTACCTCAACAACGACGTGTCGACGTACGACGCCCCCAACGAGAACCTCGGCCGGGAACTGCTGGAACTGCACACGGTCGGGATCGAGGCGGGTTACACGCAGACCGACGTCGTGAACTCGGCCCGCATCCTCACCGGGCGCGGCATCGACTACCGGGTCTCGGACTACGCCTGGAGTCAGGGCGCGCACTGGCTCGGCAAGGTCAAGGTGCTCGGCTTCAGCCACCTCAACAACAGCCCGGCGAAGGGCGAGTCGGTCGGCGACCTCTACCTGAAGTACCTGGCGAACCACCCGATGACGGCGGCGAAACTCGCCCGGCAGCTGTGCGTGCGGTTCGTCTCCGACACCCCCAGCGCCGAACTGGTGCAGGCCGTGGCGGCGGCGTACCTCGCGAACGACACCGCGATCGTGCCGATGCTGAAGACGATCATGCGCTCGACCGAGTTCTGGGAGAGCCGTGGCCAGAAGACCCGGCGGCCGCAGGAGAACCTCCTCGCCACCGTCCGCGCCCTCGGCCTGACCCCCGTGGACCAGGCGGGCCGGCTCGACGACGCCGTCGCCGACCTGTCGTGGTCGCTGCAGACCACCGGCCAGCGCCCGCTCGCCTGGCCCGCCCCGAACGGCTACCCCGACGTCGCCGCGGCGTGGAGGTCCTCGGGAAACCTGCTGACGATGTGGCGCAACCAGTTCGGCCTGGCCCAGAACTGGATGTCCGACGACTTCGGCGACATCCCCGACGGCTGGTTCCTCGGCGGCCTCGCCCCGCTCACCGTCGGCGCCTCGCTCGACGCGATCGCGACCACGCTGCTGGGCCAACCGTTGTCCGCGAGTGACCGCCTGGCCCTGCTGCTCTACCTGGGCGAGAACGAACTGCTCCCCCTCACCCGCAGCCGCATGCAGTGGGAGGCGGCCAACGTCGCCGCGCTCATCCTCCACAGCGCTCCCCACGCCTACCGCTGACCGCCACCGCTCCCCCGCACCACCCTCCACCCCCGAGGAGAACCCCCGTGACCACCACCGACATGCTCGGCACCACCGGGCTCACCGCCCACGCCGATGCTGTGTGCAACGATCTTCGCGAGCAGGAACGCCTGTGGAGCCGCGGCTTCACCCGTCGTCGTTTCCTGCAGGGCGTGGGCATGGCCGGGGTCGCGGCGCTCGGGACCCAACTGGTCACGACCCGCGCGGCGTTCGCCGACCCCGCGACGAGCAACGGCAACACGCTGGTCGTGATCTTCCTGCGCGGCGGCTGCGACTGGCTGCGCGTGCTCGTCCCCGACGCTCCCTCGCTCGGTGGCGACTACCTGCGTGCGGTGCGCCCGGGCCTGGTCCCGGGTTCGAGCGCGTTGCGCCCGCTGGACGGCGCCGGCGGCTGGGCCGCCAACGGACGGTTGTCGCCTCTGCTCCCGCTGTGGGGATCGGGCGAGCTGGCCTTCGTCCCGGCCGTCGCGACCAGTCCGACCCGCAGCCACTTCGACGCGCAGCGCTTCCTCGAGACCGGCGGCGCGCCGACCTCGACCAACGGTTGGCTCGACCGGCTGCTCACCAGCCTCGGACCGGGCACGACGTTCCGCGCCGTGGCCTCGGGCTACAGCACGCCGGTGTCCATGCTCGGCACCGAGCAGAAGCTGACCATGGCCACCCTGCAGGACTTCGCCATGCCGTCCTGGGGCGACGACTACGAGACCCGCGCCGTGGAGGCGATGGCGAGCCTCTACCGCGGTCTGCCGGGGTCGCTGCCCGAGGACGTCGCCACGACCGTGCAGGCGCTCGACACCGCCGCGGCGGCTCGCGCCGCGGCGGGGGCACAGAACGGCGCCGCGTACCCGAGCAACAACGAGTTCGCCCGGTCGCTCGCCGATCTCGCCACCATGCTGCGGGCCGAGGTCGGGCTGCAGGTCGCGACCGTCGACGTCGGCGGCTGGGACACCCACACCGACGAGGCGAACGACCTGGACAACAACGTCGACGCCGTCGCCCGGTCGCTCGCGGCGTTCATGACCGACCTCGGCCCGCAGCGTCGCTCGCGCGTCACGGTCGCGGTCATGAGCGAGTTCGGACGTCGGGTCGCCCAGAACGGCAGCGGCGGGTCCGACCACGGCTACGGCGGCCTGATGTGGCTGCTGGGCGGCGGGCTGGCCTCGGCGCAGGTCGCCGGCACCTGGAAGCCGCTGTCCGACGGCGTGCTCGACCAGGGCGACGTCGCGGCGCTGAACTCGCCGTTCGACGTCCTCGGTGAACTCGCCACCGTCCGCCTCGGCGCGGGGTCGCTGTCCGGGGTGTTCCCCGGTGCCTCGCTGGGGACCCTCGGCATCGCCCGCGCCGCCTGACCACGCGGTACTGGCGGTATCGGTTACCCGTGGGTAACGTCGCGCGGGTGACGCACTACGACGTCCTGGTGATCGGCTCCGGCTTCGGCGGGAGCGTCACCGCGCTGCGGCTGGTCGAGAAGGGCTACACGGTCGGCGTGCTCGAGGCCGGCCGTCGCTTCACCCCCGAGACGTTGCCGAAGAACTCCTGGGACGTCCGCAACTTCCTCTGGGCGCCGCACCTGGGCTGCACCGGGATCCAACGCATCCACCTGCTCAAGGACGTCGTCATCCTCGCGGGCGCGGGGGTCGGCGGCGGCTCGCTCAACTACGCCAACACCCTCTACGAACCCGGCCGGGCCTTCTTCGAGGACCCGCAGTGGGCGCACATCACCGACTGGAAGTCCGAGCTCGGCCCCCACTACGCCCAGGCCCGGCGGATGCTCGGGGTCGTCACCAACCCGACCACGACGCCGATGGACCTCGAGATGCGCCGCCTGGCTGAGCAGGCCGGGCGGGCCGAGACCTACACCCCCACCGACGTCGGGGTGTTCTTCGGCCGCGACGGCCGCGAGGAACCCGGCGTCACCGTGCCCGACCCGTTCTTCGGCGGGATGGGTCCGGAGCGCACGGGCTGCATCCAGTGCGGCGAGTGCATGACCGGGTGCCGGCACGGCGCGAAGAACACCCTCGACCTGGGCTACCTGGCCCTGGCCGAACGCGGCGGGGCCGTGGTCCACCCGCTCACCACGGTCAAGGACGTCCGTCCCCGCACCGGCGGCGGTTACGAGGTGACGACCGTGCCCACCGGACGGTTCCGCCGGGGCCGCACCTTCACCGCCGACCAGGTGGTGTTCGCCGCCGGCACGTACGGAACGCAGACCCTGCTGCACCGGCTCAAGAGCAGCGGCTCACTGCCCGGCATCTCCGACCGCCTCGGTGAACTCACCCGCACCAACTCCGAGGCGCTGCTCGGGGTGAAGGCCCGCGACCGCGCCGCCGACTACCGCTCGGGCGTCGCCATCACGTCGTCCTGGTTCCCCGACGACGACACGCACATCGAGCCCTGCCGCTACGGCGAGGGCAGCAACCTCATGGGCCTCATGGTCACCCAGCTGACTGACGGCGGCACCCGTCGGCAGCGGTGGAAGCAGTGGCTCCATGACGCCGTGCGCCGCAGCCCCCGCGAGATGGCCGACCTGCAGCTGACGATGAAGCGCTGGTCGAACCGGACGATCATCCTGCTGGTCATGCAGTCGCTCAACAACTCCATCACGGTGTCGCGCACCCGCCTGGGCCGCCTCACCTCCCGGCAGGGCATCGGCGAGCCGAACCCGACCTCGATCCCCGCGGGTGTCGCCGCCACCCGGCAGCTGGCCGAGAACGTCGACGGCGTCGCGGGCGGCACGTGGGGCGAGCTGTTCAACATCCCGATGACCGCCCACTTCATCGGCGGCTGCGCGATCGGCGACTCCCCCGCCACCGGTGTCATCGACCCCTACCACCGGCTCTACGGCCACGAGGGCGTCCACGTCGTCGACGGCTCGGCGCTGTCGGCCAACCTCGGCGTCAACCCGTCGCTGTCGATCACCGCCCAGGCCGAACGCGCGATTTCGCTGTGGCCGAGCAATGGCGAGGCCGACCCCCGGCCCGCCCTGGGCGAGCCCTACCGCCGCCTCGAGCCGGTCGACCCGGTCGCGCCGGTCGTCCCGCCGACCGCCGTCGGCGCCCTGCGCCGCGGACCGGTGCCGGTCGCCCTGGACATCACCCGCCACCAGCCCGGCGGACGACCGCTGGCCGAGGCGCCCTCGTCCGGCTGACCGGCTCCCCGAGGGCCCGCCCTACGTCGGCGCGTGCTCGCAGTTGAACCGGGCCGCGACCCCGGCCGGCACGGGCAGCCGCACCCACACCTCCTTGCCGGTGCCCTTCTCCCGCACACCCCACTCGGCGGCGACGCGGGCGATCACCGCGAGTCCCCGGCCGGCGATCTCGGTCGGTTCGGGTTCCGGGAGGGCCTGCGGGCGTCCGGGCATGTCGTCCCGGACACCGACCACCACCTCGTCGACGTGCGACTCGACCCGCAACACGACCGACGGCGCACCCGCCCGCAGCGCGTTGGTGAGCAGCTCGGAGCCGACCAGCACGGCGTCGTCGACCAGCCGGCCCGGCTCGGAGAACGACCGCGTCAGCGTCGACTCGATCTCCGCGCGTCCGGCGGCAGCGGCCGACCCGGTGGCGGGCAGCGTCACGACGAACTCGCGGCACACAGAGGCAAAAGTAGTCTGAACGACGGGCAAAAGTAGGCTGAGCAGCGTGTCCGGCGCAGTGGGAAACGCCACGGCCGTCCGCGGGTGGCTCGTGGCGTGCAGCGTCTACCTGCTCGCGGTGTTGCACAGGACATCACTCGGCGTGGCCGGTCTGCTCGCGGTGCAACGGTTCCACATCACGTCGGCGCAGTTGTCCGTGTTCGTCCTGGTGCAGCTGGGTCTGTACGCCGCCGGACAGATCCCCGCCGGGTTGCTCGTCGACCGGTTCGGCCCGCGCCGGCTGTTGCTCGCTGCGGCCGCGGCCATGACCGTCGCCCAGGCCCTGTTCGCGATCGCACCGAACTACCCGCTGGCCCTGCTCGCGCGTGGGGTGCTGGGAATCGGCGACGCGATGACGTTCGTCAGCGTCCTGCGCTTCGCCGCCACCCGCATGCCGCCGGCGCGGTACCCGCTCGTGGTCGCGCTGACCGGCACCTTCGGGATCGTCGGCAACATGATCGCGACGTTCCCGCTGGCCGTCGCCCTGCGCGACCTCGGGTGGGCGACCTGCTTCACCGCCCTCGCGGCGCTGTCGGCCGTGACCTTCGCGCTGGTGTGGGTGCTCCTGCCGGGTGCGCCACCCCGCCGGTTCGCCGGTGGCGCGGCCGCGTGGCGGGCGGTCCGGATCCGGTTGGCCCGCTCGGTGCGGGCGGCGTGGGCCGTCCCCGGCACGCGGGTCGGGTTCTGGACCCACTTCACCGGAACGTCGGCGACGACGGCGTTCGGCGTGCTCTGGGGTCAGCCGTACCTGGTGACCGCGGTCGGCATGACCCCCGAGACCGCGAGCCTGGTCCTGCTGCTGACCGTCGCGGTGTCGGCGGCGGGCGGGCCGTCGCTCGGGGCGCTGTTGACCCGGCGGCCGTCGGTGCGGGTGCCGGTGGCGGTCGTGGTGGGCGTCGGGACGGTCGTGGGCTGGCTGGTCGTGCTGGCGCCGGCCCACCCGTCCGCGGCCGTGGTCGTGGTGGTCGTCGCGTTCACCGCGCTCGGGGGGCCGTCGTCGATGATCGCGTTCAGCCTGGCCCGCGACTACAACGAGGGCACCGCCGTCGGCACCGCCACGGGCGTGGTCAACACCGCGGGCTTCCTCGCCACGGTCGTCATCGCCCTCGGCGTCGGCATCGTGCTGAGCCTGCTCGGCGGCCAGAGCCCCGAGCACTTCCGGGTCGCGATGCTGGTGCTGGTCGCGGTGCAGGCGGTCGGCATCGTCCAGCTGCTGCTGTGGTGGCGGCGCGCCCGGGCGTATCTGCTGGTGCGGCAGGCGCGCGGCGACGTCCTGCCGTTCCCGCTGCACCGCCGACGGTGGTTCGACCACCCGCTCGCGTGAGCTGCGCGTCGGCGGGCGTGAGGACGGCGGTGGGGCACACTGGGGGACGTGAGCGGCCCCGTGCATGACGCCTCCCCGGCGCGGTCCGGGTGGCTGCGGGTCGTCGAGCGGTTCGGGTGGCGGGCCTACGCCGTCCCGGTGCTGCTGCTGGTCACGATCGCCGTCCTCGTGCGTCCGGGCGGGAGTGGCGCCGAGCCGCCGGCCGCCGCCGGCACACCCGCGAGCACACCGGTCGCCTCGTCCGAGGAACTCTCGGCGCCGGTCACGCTGGCCGCGGCGCGCAACCCGCAGGACGCCACGATCTGCGCCGGCAACAGCCGCCCGCAGTGGTTCGTGGTCAGCATCCGCACCCAGCACGCCTGGGCGTGCGACACGAACCGGCTCCGGCTCTCCACGCCGGTCACCACCGGCGTCCCGATCCCGTCGCGGGAGACCCGGGTCGGCACGTGGACGATCCAGTACAAGCAGACCGACCGTGACCTCGTCGGCCCCGGCTACTCCGAGCACGTCGAGTACTGGATGCCCTACGACGGCGACTTCGGCCTGCACGACGCGCAGTGGCAGACCTTCACCTTCGGCACCGCCGGCTGGCGGACCGACGGCTCCCACGGCTGCGTCCACCTGCCGACCGACGCCATGGGCTGGGTCTACCGCTGGGCCCAGGTCGGCACCGTCGTCACCATCGACGCCTGACCCCGCCCCTCCACGTGGGTGGAGCGCCGTCACCCCAGGTCCGATGAGTGGGCACATCTCCCGTCGAGTGAGCATGAATTCCCGCCCACTCACGGGGGAAAGTGCCCACTCGCCGAGGTCCGTTGGCGCGATCAGGCGCGCCCGGCGCGGGCCGAGGCGACGGCGTTGACGACGTTGGCCGCGACGATGAGCCCGATCGCGAGCCACGACGACCAGGCGAGGCCCTGACCGAGCACGACCCAGCCGGCGGCCGCGGCGAAGACCGGGTTGACGCTCATGAACACCCCGAAGAACCGGGCCGGCACGCGGCGCAGGGCGGCGAGGTCGGCGAGGAACGGCAGGGCCGAGCACAGCACCCCGGCGATGGCGGCCGCGCCGACCGCGCCCCACGTCGGATGGCCGTGCACCAGCGCGAGGACGCCGAGCGGCACGTAGACCAGGGCCGAGACCCCCTGCGCCACCGCGGGTCCCGACGGCCCCGGCACCCGGGCGCCGAGCGTGCGGTTCACGAGGATGTAGACGGCCCAGCACGCGCCGGCGAGGAAGGCCAGGCCGATGCCGACGTAGTCGGTGGACGGCTGCGGGCGGGTCAGCACCACGACCCCGGCGGCCGCGGCGAGCGCGCACAGCACGTCGAGGCGGCGCCGGGACCCGAGCAGGCCGACCGTCAGCGGGCCGAGGAACTCCAGCGTGACCGCGAGGCCCAGGCCGATGCGGTCGACGGCCGTGTACAGCGAGACGTTGATGCCGGCGAACACCAGCGCGAGGGCGAGCACCGGCCGCCACTCGTGGGCCGTCCACGCCCGCACCCGCGGCCGGGCGACGGCGAGCATCGCCACGGCCGCGACCCACTGCCGGATGGCGACGACCCCGACCGGTCCGAGCGCCGGGAACCCCAGCGCGGCGACCGCCGCACCCGTCTGGTTCGACGCGCCGCTACCGAGCATGAGCGCGAAGCCGACCCGGTCGACCGGTCCCTCGGCGCGATCACGGTGTCCGGCCGCCGGCGCGACGGTGGGTGCGTCGGTGGTGGTGGTCACGCTCCCCACCCTGCCGCGCGTCCGTCCATACGAGAAATGCACAACCCGACCTACTCATACGATGAGCGCATGAGTGTCGAGCTGCGGCAACTGCGGTGCCTGCTGGCGGTCGTCGACTGCGGGACGTTCACCGACGCCGCCATCGACCTCGGCGTCTCGCAGGCGGCGGTGTCGCGCACGCTGGCCTCACTCGAGGCCGACCTCGGCGTCCGTCTCCTGCGCCGCACCACCCGCTCGCTGACGCCGACCCCCGCCGGCACTCGGGTCATCGCCCGGGCGCGGCGGCTGCTGGCCGAGGCCGACGACCTCGTCCGCGACGCCACCACCGGCCACACCGACCTGCGCCTCGGTCACGCCTGGTCGGCGCTCGGGCGTCACACCACGGCGTTCCAGCGACGCTGGGCCACGGCACACCCGCAGGTGTCGCTGCACCTGGTGCGGACCAACTCCGCCACCGCCGGGCTCGCCGAGGGCGCCTGCGACATCGCGGTCACCCGCACCCGCCCCGACCCGGCCCGCTTCGCCGCCGCGATCGTCGGGTTGGAACGCCGGTTCGTCGCCCTGGCCGCCGACGACCCGTGGGCGCGTCGGCGGTCCCTCACCATGGCCGAGATCGGCACCCGCACGCTGCTGGTCGACCGTCGGGCGGGCACCACCACGGTCGAACTCTGGCCCGCCGGCTCCCGCCCCGTCACCGAGGACGTCCGCGACGTCGACGACTGGTTGGCCGCCATCGGCGCCGGTCGGGTCGTGGGCATCACCGCCGAGGCCACCGCCGCGCAGTACCGCCGACCGGAGATCGTCTACCGCCCGATCCGCGACGTCGCCCCGCTCCCGGTCCACCTGGTCTGGTGGCGCGACGACCCGCACCCGTCCGTCACCGACGCCGTCGCCCTCGCGACCGAGCTCTACCGCCGCTCCTGACCCACGCCGGCGGAGGCGGGTGACAGCTCCCACCTCCGCGGATCGCACCCGGACTGTCAGACCGACGCGCCCACCACCGGCACCGGGCGCCGGTGCCAGGTCGTCGCCGCGGCGACGACCACCAGCACGGGCAGCACCAGCAGGCCGGCGCGCAGATCGGCGAGCTGCGCACCGATCCCGGCCGCGAGCGGGCCGACGACCTGACCGACGCCCGCGACGGTGAGGATCTGACCCAGGGTCTGGTCGGCGCTGCGTGGGCTCGCGGCGACGTGCAGCGACGCCGCGAGCGGGAACATGCCGCCGATGCCGCAACCCGCCACCCCGAGCCCGACCAGTGCCACGGCCGGCGACCCGGCGGCGAGCAGCACCGGGCACCCGGCGAGCGCGACGACCAGGGCGGCGCGCAGCAGGACGGCCGGGGTCACCCGCCGCGCCAGCCGGCTGGCCAGCACCCGACCGAGCAGTTGCGCCGCGTAGAGCACGCTCACCGACGTCGCCGCGGTGTCCCGGTCGAGGCCGATGACGTCGTGCAGGTAGCTCGCCGCCCAGAAGCTCAGGGTCATCTCCAGTGAGACCACCGCGAGGATCGTGACCAGCGTCGGCGGCAACCGGCGTCGACGAGGGAGCGTCGTCACCCATCCCGGAGGCGGCGGAGGCGCCGGCGCGAGCGCCTCCGGGATCGGAGCCCGGCGCACGGCCAGCACGGCGACCACGACGATCGCCGCCGTCACGACCATCGAGAACCGCCAGCCGAGCGCGGACGCCGCGCACGCCCCGATCACCAACGGGGTCACGACCCCGGCGAGACTGACCGACACCTCACCCTCGGTCATCGCCACCGCGCGCCGTTCCCGGTGGTGGTCGGCGAGCACCGCCCACACCCGGATCAACGCCGCGGTCGCCGCGGCGCTCATGACGAGCACCGCGGGCAGCGTGACGGCCAGGACGTGGCCGTACCCGAGCGCGACCCCCGCCGCGGCGGCGACCAGCAGGCCCCCGACGATCACCGGGCGGCGGGGCGCGTGCGACCGACTGGCCTGCACCCCCGCCGCGACGTACCCGACCGCGAACGCCACCTGGTGCAACGATCCGACCAGGTATGACGTGTGTTGCGTCGCGCGCAGGTACGGCAACACCGGCCCGAGGACGGCGTTCAGCACGCCGAACGCGAACAGCGCCGCGAACGCCACCCAGGTCAGCGCGTCGCGCCGGTACCCGCGGACCGCGGCGACGGGACCTGCCACGCCGACCGACTGTAGGGCGAGCGCCCGCCGTCAGCCGCCTACTTCAGCAGCTGACGCGCCATCACCATGCGGTTGATCTGGTTGGTGCCCTCGTAGATCTGGGTGATCTTGGCGTCGCGCATCATGCGCTCGACCGGGAAGTCGCGGGTGTAGCCGTAGCCGCCGAAGACCTGGACGGCGTCGGTGGTCACCTGCATCGCGACGTCCGAGGCGTACGCCTTCGCGCCGGCCGAGAGGTACGTGAGGTTGGCGTCCTGCCGCTCCGAGGCGCCGGCCGCGACGTAGATGAGCGAGCGGGCGCTCTCGACCTTCATGGCCATGTCGGCGAGCAGGAACTGCAGGCCCTGGTTGGCGGCGATCGGCTGGCCGAACTGCTGCCGGTCCTTGGCGTAGGCGATCGAGGCGTCGAGGGCGCCCTGCGCGATCCCGAGCGCCTGGGCGCCGATGGTCAACCGGGTGTGGTCGAGCGTGCGCAGGGCGGTCTTGAAGCCCGTCCCCTCCTCGCCGATCAGCCGGTCGGCGGGGATGCGGCAGTCGTCGAAGTAGATCTCGCAGGTCGGCGAGCCGTGGATGCCGAGCTTGCGCTCCTTCGCGCCGACCGAGAAGCCCGGGTCGTCCTTGTGCACGACGAACGCCGAGATGCCCTTCGGCCCCTTCGAGGCGTCGGTGACGGCCATGACCGTGTAGTACGTCGACACGCCCGCGTTGGAGATCCACATCTTCGACCCGTTGAGCACGTACGAGTCGCCGTCGCGGACCGCGCGGGTCTTCATGGCCGCGGCGTCGGACCCCGCCTCCCGCTCGGACAGCGCGTAGGAGAACATCGCCTCGCCCGAGGCCACCGGCCCCAGCACCCGCTTCTTGAGGTCCTCGTCGCCCGCCAGCATCACCGGCATCGTCCCGAGCTTGTTGACGGCCGGGATCAGCGAGCTCGACGCGCAGACCCGTGCGACCTCCTCGATGACCAGCACGGTCGCGAGGGCGTCGGCGCCGACCCCGCCGTACTCCTCGGGGATGTGCACGGCGTGGAACTCGTTGCGGCGCAGCGCTTCGTAGACGTCGTGCGGGAACTCGCCGGTCTCGTCGATCTCCGCGGCCCGCGGGGCGATCTTGTCCTCGGCGAGCTCACGGACGGCCTGGCGCAGCAGATGCTGCTCCTCGGTGAGGGCGAACATGGTCTCGGCTGACGACGCGGTCATACCCCCACTCTGACATCTGGTCGGACGTCCTACCAACGTCCTCGGACCCAACTCACTCCAGGCCGGTTCACCGGTAGGATCCGCACGGGTCCGTGACTGGCGCCGTGAGGTGGGTTCGACCACCGGGGAGCGGACCTGCCGACCCCGTCGCGCGCCTGGGCGAACTGCCACCGGAACCCGTCCGGAGAAGGAGTCCACCACCGTGCCCAGCTACCTGCACCCCGCCGCGAACGCGACCACGAGCGCGTACCGGGCGATGATCGACGTCATCGCCGCGGTCGAGCCGACCATCGCCGCAGCGACCACCAAGGAACTGTCCGACCAGCGCGACTCGCTCAAGCTGATCGCCAGCGAGAACTACGCCTCACCCGCGACGCTGCTGACGATGGGCACCTGGTTCTCCGACAAGTACGCCGAGGGGACGGTCGGCCACCGCTTCTACGCGGCCTGCCAGAACGTCGACACCGTCGAGCGGGTCGCGTCCGAGCACGCCAAGGCCCTGTTCGGGTCCCCCCACGCCTACGTCCAGCCGCACTCCGGCATCGACGCCAACCTCGTCGCCTTCTGGTCGATCCTCGCCACCCGCCTCGAGGCCCCCGCGCTCGCCGACGCCGGCGTCAAGAACGTCAACGACCTGTCCGAGGCCGACTGGGCCGCGCTGCGCCGCCGCTTCGGCGACCAGCGCATGCTCGGTATGAGCCTCGACGCCGGCGGCCACCTCACCCACGGCTTCCGCCCGAACATCAGCGGCAAGATGTTCGACCAGCGCTCGTACGGCACCGACGCCGAGACCGGACTGGTCGACTACGCGCAGGTCCGCGAGATGGCCCGTGAGTTCAAGCCGCTGATCCTGGTCGCGGGCTATTCCGCCTACCCGCGCCGCATCAACTTCGCCACGATGCGCGAGATCGCCGACGAGGTCGGCGCCACCCTGCTGGTCGACATGGCCCACTTCGCCGGGCTGGTCGCGGGCAAGGTCTTCACCGGCGACGAGAACCCCGTGCCGTTCGCGCACATCACCACGACCACCACGCACAAGTCGCTGCGTGGCCCGCGCGGCGGCATGGTGCTGTGTCAGCCGGAGTTCGCCGACGCCGTCGACCGCGGCTGCCCGATGGTGCTCGGCGGTCCGCTCCCCCACGTCATGGCCGCCAAGGCCGTCGCGTTCGCCGAGGCCCGCCAGCCCGAGTTCGAGACCTACGCCCACGCCGTGGTCGACAACGCCCGCGCGCTGGCCGAGGGCCTCGTCCGCCGCGGCGGCAGCGTGGTCACCGGTGGCACCGACAACCACCTCGTGCTGCTCGACGTCTCCTCGTTCGGCGTCACCGGCCGGCAGGCGGAGTCGGCGCTGGTCGACTCGGGGATCGTCACCAACCGCAACTCGGTCCCCCGCGACCCGAACGGTGCCTGGTACACCTCCGGCGTCCGGCTCGGCACCCCCGCGCTGACCACCCGTGGGTTCACCCCCGACGACATGGACACGGTGGCGCAGTTGATCGTCGACGTCCTCACCGACACCGAGCCGACCTCGACCAGCGACGGCTCGCCGTCGAAGGCGAAGTACGAGCTGTCCGAGGCCGTCCGCGACAAGACCCAGGCGGGCGCCAGCGACATGCTCCGCGCGCACCCGCTCTACCCGGAATTGGACCTCAAGGCGTGACCTCGGGCCCCCGCTCGTCGCGAGCGGCGTCGCGGTGCGGTGGATGCAAGGCGGAGGAGGAGTCGGATACCGCGGTTGTATCCGCGACGAGGACAACGCAGCAGACGCCGTGCCCCGGCGTCGCGCAGCAGAGCATGGGGTCCGGGGTCACGCCTCTGGCGTGATGCTGACGGGTCGCCGCCGCCCCCCCCCACCAGGGCGGCGGCGCCGACCCCGGCGGTGACCAGCCCGCCCGCGACCATGGCCACGACCACCGCGGCGCGGGCGGCGAACGGCTCGACGCCGGCCACGGTGTCGACGAGGACGACGGCCGTGGTGAGCGCGTACCCGGCGATCGCAGCCCAGAGCAACCGTCTCTGGGTGCGCCGTTCCCACCCTGACCGCAGCAGCAGCCAGGCGATCACGGGCAGCACCAGGATCGCGTGCATCGTCGTGGCGTGCACCGGCTTGAAGGCGCCGGCGCCGTCGTAGGCCGCGGTCGCGCCCGCACTGTCCCCCAGCGTCACCCCGCGGACGACCATCGCGATTCCCGCGCCGAGAGCCAGCAGGAACCCCGCGAAGCCGGCGCGGATCGCCAGCCGCATCAAGGCCGGGACGGTCGCCGGCATCCGCACCACGGCTCGGGCCAGCACCAGCGCGCACACGACGATGACCCCTCCACCGGCGGCCAGCACGGTCGAGACCACCGAGTCGACGGTGGTGTCGCGGTTGAAGTGGGACGGCACGCCGCGCCACGCCTGCTCGCTCACCAACAGCACCTCGAGCCCGCACGCGGCCGTGAAGACCCCGACCAGACGACGCCGCGTCCGTTCCGGCGTCCCGAGCTGGGTCGACAACCAGGTCACCGTCGCCACGGTGACGCCGAACGCCAACCCGAACGTGAGGGCCTTGCGCAGCGACACCGGGCCGTCCCAGGGCCCACCGACGATCAGCCAACCGAGCGCGGCGAGGAGGCCCGAGACCACCAGCACGGCGGCGGCGACGTAGCAGGCACGGTCGAACCGCACGTCGTCCGCAGATCGTTCCACACTGAAACGATATCGCGAGAGAACGACTTGTCAACCGGCCGCGAGACCGAGGGCCGCGGCGGCGCCGCCGACCGCCACGGTCAGCACGATGTTGCTGACTGCAACGATCCGCGCCGAATCCCGCCACGCCGTCAGCGTTTCCCACATCCACGTCGAGAACGTCGTGAAGCCGGCACACAGACCCGGACCCAGCAGGTCGAACGGCGCGTCCCCGAGGCGCCCGTGCGCCGCGAGCGCCGTGACCAGCCCGAGAACGAACGCCCCCAGCACGTTGATGACGAACGTGCCGAGCGGGAACCGTCCGCGGCGGCGCGCGGTGATCGCGGTGTCGAGCAGGAAGCGGAGCACGGCACCCACCCCGGTCGCGGCCGCGACCAGCACGATCACGCCGCCACCCGCCGGCCGAACGCGCCGCCGGCCACCGCCGCGGCCAGACCGAGCGCGAGGCTCAGCGTGAGGTAGACGGCGGCTGCCCCCGCCCGGCCGTCGCGGGTGAGGGTGTCCAGCGCGACCGCGAGCGAGGAGAACGTCGTGAACCCGCCGCAGAACCCGGTACCCAGGAACGGGCGGGTGACCCGCAGGGCGAGCGTCGGATGGCGGCGGGCCGACCGCGCGGCGACGACCTCGACCACCACACCGAGCAGGAACGCCCCCACCACGTTGATGACCAGCACCGCCCAGGGGATCGTCCCGCCGGGCCAGAGATCGACGATGCCTTCCCGGGCGAGTCCGCCCAGCACCCCACCGGCGAACACCGCGGCGGCCGCGGGCGCCAGCGGCGGCCGGGGCGGGGCGACACCGGGGTCGCCGCCCGCACGGTCGGTTCCCGGAGGCGGCACGCGGCGATCGTAGGCGGCCCCCGGCTGGCTGATGCGGACCGAAGCGGTCTACCGTGGACCGAGTCGGTCCGTCCCCGACCGTTGCGATCCAGCGAGGTGTCCGTGTCACGCCCCACCGCGACCCAGATCGACGACGCCATCCTCGACGCCGCCGCGGGCCTGTTCGCCTCGCACGGCGTGGCGGGCACGTCGGTCGCGCAGATCGCCGGCGCGGTCGGCTACTCCAAGACCGGCCTGCTGCACCGGTTCGCCAGCAAGCAGGCCCTCGTCGACGCCGTGCTCGTCGACACCCGCGCCCGGCTCGACGCCGTCACCGCGACGCTCGCCGACGAGCCCGCGGGCCCCGCGCGCGACGTCGCCGCCGTGCGGGCGATCGCCGACGTCGCCCTCGAGCGACCGGGGCAGGTGGCCCTGGTGCTGGCCGCGTTCACGTCCGGCCCGGCGGCGGTCACCGCCGAGGTCACCGACCCGTTGCTGGCCGACGTCGAGAGTTCCATCTCCGCCCTGTTCGGCGACGCCGTGGCCCCCGACCCCACGGACGCCGCAGCCGTCGAACGGGCCAGCCGTGTCGCCACCGCCCTCGCCGGCATCGCCGTCACCACGCCGCTGCTGGCGCAGTTCGCCCACGCCCACGGCTCGACCACCGCGCGGCGGCTCATCACGACCGTGGCGCTCGACGCGCTCGGCACGCCCCGCTCCTCCCGCTGAGCCCCAGCGACCTCGCACGAACGATCTGGAGAACCCCATGGCCACCCTGCTCCACCGCCTCGCCCGCGCCTGCTTCGACCGGCGCGGGTTGGTGCTCGTCGTCTGGCTGATCGTGCTGGCCGGGGTCGGCGCCGCCGCCGCCACGTTGTCCGGCCCGACCACCCGTCAGTTCGACATCCCCGGCCAGGAGTCGACCGCCGCGATCGCGCAGCTGCCGCAGCTGTTCCCGGGTTCCGGCGCGGGACTCGCCACCGCGCGGCTCGTCTTCGAGGCGCCGGCCGGCCGCGAGGTCACCGAGTACGCGTCGGCGATCAGGACCGCGGTCGACGAGCTCGGCACCGCTCCCCAGGTGGCCGCGGCCTCCGACCCGCTCGACCCGGCCACGCCCGCGGTCTCCCCCGACCGCCGGGCCGCCTACAGCTCGGTGAGCTACACCGTGCCGGTCCAGGACGTGTCCGACGACGCCCGCGCCGCGCTGAACCGCGTGGCGACCGAGGCCCGTGCGTCCGGCCTCACCGTCGAGCTGGGCGGCGCCGCGTCGGTGGCACCGTTCGAACTCGGCATCACCGGCGAGGTCGTCGGTGTGGTGGTCGCGATCGTCGTCCTGCTCATCACCTACGGCGCGCTCGCCGCCGCCGGCATGAACATGCTCACCGCGCTCATCGGCGTGGGCACGGGCGCGGCGGGCATCACCGCGCTCACCGGCTTCGTCACGCTGCAGAACACCACGCCGATCCTGGCCGTCATGCTCGGCCTGGCCGTCGGCATCGACTACGCCCTGTTCATCGTCAGCCGGGCCCGTTCGGAGCTGCGGGCCGGACGCGACGTCCGCGACGCCGTGTCCGTCGCGGTCGGCACCGCCGGCAGCGCCGTGGTCACCGCCGGTGTCACCGTGGTCATCGCCCTGGCCGGGCTGTCGATCGTCGGCATCCCGTTCCTGACCCAGATGGGCCTCGCCGCGGCCGCGACCGTGGTCATCGCGGTGGTCGTCGCCCTCACGCTCCTGCCGGCTCTGCTCGGCTTCGCCGGGCGCCGCATCCTGCCGCGCCGCGAACGCCGTGTCGGCCCGGAGGGCCCGACGAGGAAGGCTGAGCGCGACAGCGGTTTCCTCGTCCGGTGGGGCCGCGGCGTCACCGGCCGCCCGGTGCTCGCGCTCGTGCTCGGCGTCCTCGCGCTCGGCGCGATCGCCTCACCCGTGCTCGCGATGCGCACCAGCCTCGGCGACGACTCGACGGCCTCGCCCACCTCGACCCAGCGACAGGCGTACGACATCCTCACCGAGCACTTCGGAGCCGGCGTCAACGGTCCGCTGCTCCTGCTGGTCACCGCCGACGCCGGCGGCGCGGCCGCCCGCGGCGCGAGCGTCGCGCAACAGGTCACCGGCCTGCGTGACGTCGCTCTGGTGCTCCCGCCCAGTCCCAACGCCGACAACACCGCGGCACTGGTCACCGTCATCCCCCGCAGCGGCCCGAGTGACAGCGCGACCACCACGTTGGTGACGACCATTCGCGACATCGTTGCACCCGACAACAACGGTACGACGTCAGTGGCGGTGACGGGCCAGACCGCTGTCGGTGTCGACGTCTCCGCCAAGCTCGCCTCGGCCCTGCCGGTCTACCTCGTCGTCGTCGTCGGTCTCGCGCTGGTGCTGCTGCTCGTCGTGTTCCGGTCGGTGCTGGTGCCGCTCACCGCGGCGCTGGGCTACCTGCTCACGATCGGCGCCGCGCTCGGCGCGACCACCGCGGTCTTCCAGTGGGGCTGGCTCAAGACCCTGGTCAACTCCGACACCACCGCGCCGCTGCTGAGCCTCGCGCCCATCATCGTGGTCGGCATCCTGTTCGGACTGGCCATGGACTACCAGGTGTTCCTGGTGTCGCGGATGCACGAGGCGGCCGAGCACGGAGCGCTCCCGCGCGATGCCGTGGTCGACGGGTTCCGCCGCGCGGCGCCGGTCGTCGTCGCCGCGGCCGTCATCATGTTCGCGGTGTTCGCCGGCTTCGTGCCGCAGGGCGACGCCACCATCAAGCCGATCGGTTTCGCGCTGGCCGTCGGGGTCCTCGTCGACGCGCTCGTGGTGCGGATGGTGCTGGTCCCCGCCGCCCTCGCCCTGCTCGGCCGGGCCGCGTGGTGGCTGCCGTCCTGGCTGCGGTGGCTCCCGCACCTCGACGTCGAGGGTCGCGCCCTGGAGACCCGCGTCAATGCGGGCGAGTGGTCACCTTCCCCTTCGAGTGGTCAGGAATTGGTGACCACTCACCCGGAGAACTGACCACTCGCCCAGCTGCGGAGCCCCTCACGCACGACGCCCCGCCACCCGTGACGGGTGGCGGGGCGTCGGTGCGCTGGTGGTGGGGTCAGCTGGACTTGCCGACCTCGGCGGAGTCACCCGAGGGCAGCTCGGAGTGGCCGCCGAACTCCTTGCGCATGGCCGAGAGCAGCTTGTTGGCGTAGAGGTCGTTGCCGCGCGAGGCGAACCGCTCGAACAGGGCCGTGGTGAGCACCGGCGCGGGGACACCCTCGTCGATCGCGGCCTCGACCGTCCAGCGACCCTCACCGGAGTCCGAGACCCGGCCGCCGAACTCGTCGAGGGTCGGCGACTTCGCGAGCGCCGAGGCCGTGAGGTCGAGCAGCCAGGACGAGATGACGCTGCCCCGCCGCCACACCTCGGCGACCGACGCGATGTCGATGTCGTACTGGTAGTACTCCGGGTGCAGCAGCGGCGCGATCTCGGCCGAGTGCTCGGCGTCCTGCGAGCCGATGTTGGCGCCCTTGAGGATGTTCAGACCCTCCGCGTAGGCGGCCATGATCCCGTACTCGATGCCGTTGTGGACCATCTTGACGAAGTGGCCGGCACCGGCCTTGCCACAGTGCAGGTAGCCGTTCTCGGCCTGCGCGAGCTCGCCGTTGCGACCGTCGGTACGCAGGGCGGTCTCGAAGCCCGGGGCGATGGTCTGCAGCAGCGGGTCGATGTGTTCGACGGCCGCGTCGGAGCCGCCGATCATCATGCAGTAACCGCGCTTGAGGCCGAACACGCCGCCGCTGGTGCCGATGTCGACGTAGTGGATGCCCTTGGGCTCCAGGGCCGCCGCGCGGTGGATGTCGTCGTGGTAGTTGCTGTTGCCGCCGTCGATGATGATGTCGCCGGCCTCGAACAGGTCCCCGAGCTTGTCGACGACCGAGCCGGTCACGCTCGCCGGGATCATCACCCAGCCGACGCGCGGGGTCTCGAGCTTGTCGCGGAACTCCTCGAAGGTGCGGGCGCCGGTCGCGCCCTCCTTCTCGAGCGCGACGATGTTGTCCTCGTTCGTGTCGTAGACGACGCAGGTGTGGCCGCCGGCCATCAGACGTCGGACGATGTTGGCACCCATGCGGCCGAGGCCGACCATTCCGAGCTGCATGACGCCCATCTTGCCCGGTGCACTCCAGCGTCTCGCGGGCGGCACCGGACGTTCCCCGAGCGGTCACGGTGTGGATCCCGCACCGACCGCCGACCGGATCTCCGGAAGGGCTTCCGTGACCCCAGTCACGGCCCTTACGCTCCGTTTTCCTGACTCGTGCCATTTCCTCACCGTGGAGGTCCCCGTGTCCCATCACCTGTCCCGACGCCGCCGGGTCGGCGTCGCCGCCACCCTCACCGCCCTCGCCGTCACGGCCGGCTCGGTGGCGGCCGTCGTCGCCACCTCGACCGCCGGAGGCACCGCCGCGGCCGCCGGACGGGCCGGCGGCGTGCAGGCCAACCTGTGGGAGTGGAACTGGAACTCGGTCGCGGCCGAGTGCACGAACGTGCTCGGTCCCGCCGGGTACGCCGGCGTGCAGGTCGCGCCGCCCGCCGACTCCCTGAAGCGGACCGCCACCTCGCCCGACGCCCCGATCCTGCACCCGTGGTGGGAGGTCTACCAGCCGGGCAGCTACAACCTGGTCAGCCGCATGGGCACCGAGAACGAGTTCCACTCGATGGTCACGACGTGCCGCCGCGCGGGCGTCAAGGTGTACGTCGACGCGGTCGTGAACCACATGACCGGCCAGGGGCAGCGCACCTACGGCGGCGTGCGGTACAGCCACCTCGAGTACCCGGGCCTCTACACGAGCGGGAACTTCCACCAACGGGGCGTGGACTGTCCGACCGCCACCGGCGGCATCGACGACTTCAACAACTACCGCCAGGTCACCCAGTGCGAGCTGCTCGGCCTCGCCGACCTCGCCACCGATGACCTCGGGACCCGCGACATCATCGCGGGCTACCTCAACAAGCTCATCGCCTACGGGGTCTCGGGTTTCCGGGTCGACGCCGCCAAGCACGTCGGCATCGAGGACATGAAGGCGCTGCAGAAACTGTTGCACACGACAGCGGATGGCACGCGGCCGTACGTCGCCCTCGAGGTGTTCCCCGACGGCCCGGGCAAGGTCAGCCAGTGGGCGTTCACCGAGGCCGGATCGGTGCTCGGTTTCGACTACGCCTTCCAGATCGAGAAGGCCTTCCGCAGCTACAACGGCACCGGCTACACCGGCAGCATCTCCAGCCTCTCGGTGTTCGGGGAGGCCGCCGGGCTCGTTCCCAGCAACAAGTCGCTCGTCTTCATCCAGAACCACGACACCGAGCGTGACGCCCCCGACAGCGCCCGCACGCTCACCTACCGCGACGGTCGCACCAACATCATCGCGAACCAGTTCATGCTCGCGTACCCCTACGGCACCCCGCAGGTCTACTCGGCCTTCTCGTTCCCGGTCGACCAGACCTACGCCTCACCGCCCGCCCGCGCCGACGGTCGCATCACCGACACCGACTGCGCGAACGGCTGGGTCTGCGTCGACCGCGACCCGGGCGTGCGCGGGATGGTGAAGTTCCGCAACACGGTGGCGAACGCGCCGCTGCGCAACTGGTGGGACGACGGCAACAACATGATCGCGTTCAGCCGTGGCACCGCCGGCTTCTTCGCCGTCAACAACGGCACCGCCACGAAGAACCCGTCGATCCAGACCAGCCTCGACCCCGGCACCTACTGCAACATCGTCGACGGCACCAGGTCCGGCACCACCTGCACCGGCACCCAGGTCGTGGTCGACCGTCACGGCGTCGCCAGGCTCAGCGTGCCCGGCAAGACCGCGGTCGCCTTCACCACCGCCGACCGGGTCGAGTAGTCCGCGAACGTCAGTCCCGTCCGGCCTCGTCGTGGGCGCGGTGCTGGGCCGGGGTGTGCTCCAGCGGCGGTCCGGCGACGTTCGTCGTCGCGGCCGCCGCAGCGGCCCGGTTCGGGACGGGCGTGGCCAGCACGGCGTCGAGCAGGAGCTTCGCGGTGCCGTCGGTGTAGGCGCGCAGGTTCGGCTCGATCGAGAAGACCGTCACGCTGCCGGACCCCACCAGGTCCACCGCTTCGATCGCGCTGCCGGCCAGGGTGTCCGGCTCGTCGATGTACCCCGAGGTGAACGGCGCGGCGGGGAAGGACGCCACGACGGCCGCGCCGTTCGCCGACATCTGGCCGTCGTAGTCCTCCCACAGCGCGTAGTCGTGCGGGTACGGCGAGTTGATCGACAGCAGCGCACCGGGCGAACTCGCCTCCGCCTCGGTGACGGTCGCCGAGGACAGGCCGAGGCGACCGGCCAGCGCCGTGCCGCCCTGCCAGCCGACGTAGCGACCACCCGCCGCCACCCACGCCTTCAGGGCAGAACGGCCGGCGGCGCCGAGCGCGTCGAACGACGGCTGCACGTCGACGTCGGGGACGACCATCACGTCGACGTCGGCCAGCGACGCCGCCGTGATGTCACCGGGTGCGAAGGCGGTGTACGGCACCTTCCAGTCGCGGTCCATCCGCCACCGCAGCCAGCCGGTGGTCTGGTACTGGTAGGTCGGCTCGGGCCGCTGGTCGACGATCGCGATCCGCGGCAGCTTCGCCGGCAGCGCGGGGCGGCCCACCGCCGGCAGCAGGGGAACGGGCTTCGCGGCTGGCACGGTCGCGGTCCCGGTCCAGCCGCCGTCGAGGCCGGAGAGCAACGGGTTGCTCCACGCCGACAGGTCGTAGAAGTACGGGAACGGGACGAACGTGTCGGCGTTCAGCATGGCCTGCACCCAGTGCTTCTGCGCCTGGGCCATCGAGATCCAGTAGGTGCCGCGCGGCAGCGTGGTGCGCTGCGCGGTGCTCGAGCCGTACGCCCGGTAGTCCGCGACGACGAACGGCTGGGTCAGGCGTCGGACCTCGACGTGCGCCTGCTGCAACCGGCGGACCACGGTGCGGGTGTCACGGTCGTCGCCGCGCAGGAAGTACCCGCACACCGGCGCGTCCGGCACCGGCCGGAGCACGGTGTTGCCCGGGTTGAACGTCGCGTTCGGCTCCAGTCGGCACTTCCGACCCTCGGCCAGCGCGGTCGAGAAGATGCCCCGCCACCGCGTGAGGATCTGCTGCCGGTGCGTGGCACCCGTGTACAGGGAGACCCACGCGCTCGTGTACTGGTGCAGCACCCGCTTCGGGTAGGGCGTCTTCGAGCCCTGCTCGTACGTCATGCCGGCCGCTCCGAACTGCGTGGTCGGAACGGTGTCGCCGTAGCCCTGGTAGAAGAGGTCGTAGCCGGACTCGTAGGTCTCGTACCCGAACCCCTTCGCGTCGAACGCGGCGGCGTTGGCCCGGCCGTACAGGTTCGCGATCTCGTCGTACGCGACGTCCGGGGTCTCGTGGTAGATCGGGTCGGAGTTGGGCGGGAAGAAGTAGTTGCTGCCGCCCATCTCGTGCTCGTCGACGTACAGCTGCGGCGGGTACTGCCAGAGCAAGTCGAGCTTGCCGGCGGTCTCGGGCTGGGTGCGGGCGAACCAGTCGCGGTTCATGTCGAACGCGTAGTCGTTGGTCCGGGTGTTCGCGGCGCGGCCGTCCGGGTTCTGCGTCGGGATCAACCCGACCAGGGAGTTGCCGAGGATCGCCTTCGCCACGCAGTCGCTGCGGCTGGCGAGGTCGTAGAGCACCCGCAGCACGGCGTCGCTGCCCGATGGTTCGTTGCCGTGCACGTTGGCCGTGATCCAGAGGACGTCCGGTGTGCGGGCGATGAGGTCGGCGGCCGTCGCGTCGGGGGTGGCCGGGTCACGGATCGCGGCGAGGTCGGCGCTGATCTGCGTCCGCCGCGCGAGCGTCGCCGACGACCCGACCAGTGCATACCGCAACGGTCGGTCCTGCCACGACCGGGCGAAGGTCCCGGTGACGACCCGGTCGCTCGCCCGGTCCACCGCCGTCATGAACGTGCCGATGTCGAGGTCGGTCACCGGCCGAGAGCCGAGCTCGTACCCCAGCACCCGCGCCGGCGACGGCACGGTCGACGACCGCTGCGCCGGGGTGGTGACCGGGCTGCAGGCGGCCGCGGGCGCCGGCGCCGCCGCGGCCCCCGCCGCCACCAACGCGGGGACGAGGGTGAGGCACGCGGTGACGCCAGCGGCCAGGGCGAGGGGGAATCGCATGATCGACATCCAACACCTCACCCGCTACACACGGAAGACACATCGGACGCTGATCTTCGCCGGGTTCAGCGCCCCGGCGGCGCTCCCTACCCCTTCGCGGCGCGGTAGCGCGCGATGAGCGCGTTGGTCGAGCTGTCGTGGTCGAGCTCGCCACCGTCAGGGGCGAGCTGCGGGATGACCTTCTGCGCGAGGACCTTGCCGAGCTCGACGCCCCACTGGTCGAAGCTGTCGATCGACCAGATCGTGCCCTGGGTGAAGACGCTGTGTTCGTAGAGCGCGACCAGCTGGCCGAGCGTGTACGGCGTCAGCCGGTCGAGCAGGAACGTCGAGGTCGGGTGGTTGCCCTCGAACACCTTGAACGGCACGAGGTCCTCGGGAACCCCCTCGGCACGGACCTGGTCGGCCGTCTTGCCGAACGCCAGCGCCCCGGTCTGGGCGAACACGTTCGCGGTGAGCAGGTCGTGGTGGTTGCCGAGCGGGTTCAGCGTGTGCAGGAACCCGATGAAGTCGGCCGGGATCGTCAGCGTGCCCTGGTGGATCAGCTGGTAGAAGCTGTGCTGACCGTTGGTGCCGGGCTCACCCCAGAACACCGGACCGGTCGCGTAGTCCACGCGGTGGCCGTCGGAGGAGACCGACTTGCCGTTGCTCTCCATCGTCAGCTGCTGCAGGTAGGCCGGGAACCGCGAGAGGTACTGGTCGTACGGGAGCACGGCCTGGGTCTGCGCCCCGAAGAAGTCGGCGTACCAGAGGGTCAGCAACCCCATGATGACCGGGATGTTCGACTCCAGTGGCGCGGTGCGGAAGTGCTCGTCGATCGAGTGGAACCCGGCCAGCAGGTCCCGGAAGCCGTCCGGGCCGATGGCGAGCATGGTCGACAGGCCGATCGCGGAGTCCATCGAGTACCGGCCGCCGACCCAGTCCCAGAAGCCGAACATGTTGTCGGTGTCGATGCCGAACTCGCTGACCTTCTCGGCGTTGGTCGACAGCGCCACGAAGTGCTTGGCGACGGCCGACTCGTCGCCGAGGGTGGCGAGCGACCACTCCCGGGCGGTCGCGGCGTTGGTCATCGTCTCCAGCGTGGTGAAGGTCTTCGACGCGACGATGAACAGGGTGGTCTCGGGGTCCAGGTCGCGGGTCTTCTCGGCGAAGTCGGTGCCGTCGACGTTGGAGACGAACCGGAACGTGATGTCCCGGGTCGAGTAGTGACGCAGCGCCTCGTAGGCCATGACCGGGCCGAGGTCGGAACCGCCGATGCCGATGTTGACGACGGCCTCGATCCGCTTGCCGGTGTGGCCGGTCCACTCCCCCGACCGCACCCGGTCGGAGAACGCGGCCATCCGGTCCAGCACCGCGTGGACGTCGGGTACCACGTTGTGGCCGTCGGTCTCGATGACCTCGTCGCGCGGGGCCCGCAGCGCGACGTGCAGGACGGCGCGGTCCTCGGTGGTGTTGATGTGCTCGCCGGCGAACATCGCCTCGATGTGCTCGCGCAGGCCGGACTGCTCGGCGAGCTGGATCAGCAGCGAGATGGTCTCGTCGGTGACCCGCTGCTTGGAGTAGTCGAAGTAGATGCCCTCGTGCTCGAGCGCGAGGCGCGTGCCACGGTCGGGGTCGTCCGCGAACAGCTCCCGCAGGTGGACGTCCTTGATCGCGTCGTAGTGGTCGGAGAGCGCACCGAAGGCCGGTCGCTGGCGCAGCGGAGAGGTCATGCTCCTCAGCCTTCCACCGACCGGCCTCCGGATCACGGTCGCCCCCGGTACCGGGGGTGGCCGGGGGCCTACTTGCGCCCGGCCCGCCAGTTCATGCCCCAGCCGTACTCACGGTCCAGGACGTCCTGGGCGCCCTGCACGAAGTTGACCTCGCGCCGCACGGTCACGACGCCGCCCTCGAACTCCAGCAGGGCCACCGCGCACATCCGCGACTTCCCGCCCTCCTCGTCGAGGGCCACCACGACGTCCGGGCCCTGCGCCGGCGACAGCGTGACCACGCCACCCGCCTCGGCGAACCCGTTCGCGCCCGAGTAGACCGACGCGAACACCAGCACCCGGCGCAACTCGGTGGCGTGCGCCAGGTTGACGTCGAGGTTCTCGCCGCCGCTGACCGCGCCGGAGCGGTCGTCGCCGTCGAGCCGGATGTACGGCGCCTCGTCCCACGAGCCGAACTGGTTGCCGAGCGCCTGGATCACGCCCTTGCGGCCGTCGGCCAGCTCCCACAGACACCCGAGGTCGAGGTCCAGGGTGGTCGCGGCGGCGGCCGCCTCCTTGAGCTTGGTGAGGAAGCCGCGCTTGCCGGACGGCTCCGGGACCGCCGCCGCGGGGCGGGCGTTCCAGTTGAGGTTCACGTGCAGGCGCCCGCCCTGCTTGGCGAGCGAGACGGTCGGGGCGGCCTTGGTCAACGTCACCTTGGTCAGCCCGACCGGCGCCGGCCGCGTCGCTGCGGCCGGCGCCTCGGACTTGCGGTAGTCGATCGGCATCGTGGGGCTCAGACCGCCACGCCGTAGTCGCGGGCGATGCCCGCGAGGCCCGACGAGTACCCCTGCCCGACGGCCCGGAACTTCCACTCCTGGCCGTTGCGGTAGAGCTCGCCGAACACCATCGCGGTCTCCGTCGAGGCGTCCTCGGTGAGGTCGTAGCGGGCGAGCTCGCTGCCGCCGTCCTGGTTCACCACGCGGATGAACGCGTTGCGCACCTGACCGAAGCCCTGCTTGCGCGCCTCGGCCTCGTACACGCTGACCGGGAAGACGATCTTGTCGACCTCGGCCGGCACGGTGGCGAGGTCGACCGTGATGGCCTCGTCGTCGCCGTCGCCCTCACCGGTGCGGTTGTCGCCGGCGTGCGCCACCGAGCCGTCCGGGGAGGTCATGTTGTTGAAGAAGATGAAGTGCTTGTCGGACAGCACCTTGCCGGCCTGGTCGAGCATGAGGGCCGAGGCGTCGAGGTCGAAGTCGTCGCCGGTGGTGCTGCGCGCGTCCCACCCGAGGCCGACGAGCACGGACGTGAGGCCCGGGGCCTCCTTGCTGAGCGAGACGTTGCCGCCCTTGGCGAGGCTGACACCCATGATGTGGTTCTCCTGTTCTCGGTGAATGCTGGAAGGGGATCAGAGATCGAACTCGGCCGGCGGGATGCCGACCGCGTTGCACGCCTCGGCCACGGCCCGCCGCTCGTTGGCGTCGAAGTTGCCGTCGGCCCCGCCGATGATGATCCCGATCTGGATCACCCCGCGGGCCTGGTCGGGCTTGCCCTTGAGCTTGGCGATCGTGCCGATCGCCTCGACCTTGCCGAACTCGAAGTCCTTGTTGAGCTTGTCGGAGTAGAAGTCGAACTTCTGCCGCAGGTCCGCCGCCGGGTGGACCTTCAGCACGTCGTTGTTCTCGATGAGCGACGCCGTGCGCTCACGCTCGGCCGGGTCGATCGACCCGTCCGCGGCGGCGACCAACGCGCACATCGCCATGCTGCCGGCGGCGAACTCCTTGCTGCGGAACTGGTCGGACTTCGCCTTGAGCTGGGTGCTCATGGTCTGCGTGCGTGACTTCAACTGGTCCCAGAGGGCCATCAGGACAACTCCTTGCGAGTGGTGTCGGGTGCAACGGTCTCACCCGCGGTGACCGGTGCGGCCCCGGCGAGACCAGCGTGCGGTCCGTGGGTGTCGGGCAGCTGTGCGTCGTCGGTGGATCCGCCGTGCCCGGCGCCGCCGTCCTTGGGCGGCCGCTTGAGGCTCAGGATGATGGAGCCCGCGAGCACCACCACGATCACCGCGAGGCTGATCCGCGAGTCGATCTCGGGGATGTTCTGGTTGATCACCTTGTGCGAGGCCTGCATCACGAGCTTGACGCCGATGAAGGCGAGGATGATCGCGAGGCCCTTGGACAGGTAGTGGAACTTCTCGAGCAGTCCGGCGAGCAGGAAGTACAGCGCCCGCAGACCCAGGATGGCGAACGCGTTCGAGGTGTAGACGATGAACGCGTCGTCGCTGACCGCGAGCACCGCGGGCACGCTGTCGACCGCGAAGACCAGGTCGGCGGCCTCGATGGCCACGACCACCGCGAGCAGCGGGGTCGCGATGCGCTTGCCCGCCTCCTTCACGAAGAAGTGGGTGCCGGCGTACTCGTCGCGCATCGGCACGAACTTGCGGAGCAGGCGCACGCCGAAGCTCTTGCCGGGGTCGTAGTCGTCGTCGTCGCCCTTGAGCAACTTGTAGGCGCTGTAGAGCAGGATCGCCGCGAAGACGAACAGGACGGCCGTGAACTTGCTGACGATCGCGACGCCCGCGGCGAGGAAGATCGCCCGGAAGACCAGCGCACCGATCACGCCGTAGAACAGCACCCGGTGCTGGTACTCACGGGGGACCTTGAAGTAGGCGAAGATCAACGCGAACACGAACAGGTTGTCGACCGAGAGGCTCTTCTCGAGCAACCAGGCCGTCGTGTACTGCGTTCCTGCTTCGCTCCCGAGGGTGGCGAACAGGATGACGCCGAAGGCCAGGGCCACGCCGACCCACAGCGCGCTCCACCACGCGGCTTCCTTGAACTTGATGACGTGGGCGCCACGGTGGGCCAGCAGGTCGATCGCCAGCAGGATCACCACGGTGCCGCCGAAGGCGAACCAGGCCCAGAGCGGGACAGACACGGTCACTCTCCTTGATCAGCACGCGGCGACCGGGGCGGTCGCCGACGTACCTCCAGGATGTCCTGCCGGAACCGCGCAGTGTCAGCCCACGGCAGGCCAAGTCAGAGGCTCTTCGTTGCCGGGTTTGGGCAATCGGGTGGGCGCAACCTGTGCACCGTCCGTGGTCTCAGCGTAGCGGCGTGGTGGGCCAGTCGAGCAACCGAGCGCCGAGCACCGCGGCCTGCAGGCCGAACCGCTCGGCGGGGTCGGCGGGGTCGTGCCCGGTGAGCTCGTGCACCCGTGCGAGCCGGTACGTCACCGCCCGGACCGACAGGTGGAGCTCGCGGGCGGTGAGGGCGGCGTTGCCGCCCGCGTCGAAGTACGCCGCCAGGGTGTCGAGCAGCGGCTCCGCGCCGCCGCGGGCCTCGAGCAGCGGGGTCAGCAGCGTCGCGACCAGGTCGACGATCGCCGGCCGGTCGCGCAGCAGCAGCTGGTGTACCAGCAGGTCACGGGCCTCCACGACCGGGACCGTGAGGCCGATCCGCTCCGCGATGTCGCGTCCGGCCCGCGCCTCGCGGTACGAGGTCGCGACCCCCTCCGCGCCGATCCCGGAGCGCCCGAGGGTGACCTGCCAGGTCCCGAGCCGCATGCGGCGCGACAGCCGGACCCGGTCGTCCTCCTCCCCCGGCCTCGGCCCGAGCGTGGTGACGATCCGGTCGACGACGTGGTCGACGCCGGCGCGGTCCGGTGCGGCGAACACCACGACCAGGCGCCCTTCCTTCGTCGCGACCAGCACCTCGGCGTCACCGCGCCGACCCTGCACCGCCCGCTGGACGGCACCGATCACCGGGAGGTCGTCGCGCAGTTCGACGTCCGCGGTGACGAGCGCGACCGCGTGGGGGCCGGTGAGGTCGAGGCCGAACCCGCCGGCGCGGGCGAGCAACCCGGTGACGTCGGCCGTGCCGGAGAGCAGGTCGTCGACGAACTCGCGCCGGGTCGACTCCTGCGCGCGCACCAACGCGCGTCGGGCCAGTTGGTACCCCTCGGCGAGGGCAGCCACAGCGTCGTCGGCGGCGTGGAGCATGACCTCGCCGGCGACCACGACGGCGTCGGGGTCGTCCGCGGCCCGGGTGACGGCCGGCAGGTGCCGCCACAACCGCCAGCAGGCCGAGAGGTAGAGGTCGAGCAGCGCTCGCAGCGCGACGCCCTGCCGGGCCGCCTGCGCCCCGAGGGACTGGTAGGTCTTCATCTGCCGGGCGTCGAGCGCGGCACCCGACGCCACCGCCGCGACCACCTCCGGCAGGAAGTCACCGAGCAGGGCGACCGGGACCTGCCCCGAGTCCTGGGCCGCACCGGCAGCGACGGCCGTCAGGACGTCGTCCCCGACCGTCTGCCCCCGCCGCGTCACCATCAGCTCGTGATGTCCTTGCGGCCGAAGTGCCAGAACGCGATGCCGAACATCACCGCGGCGTACGCGACCGAGGTCGCCGCTCCCCGCGACATCCCCGACCACACGATCGGGGTCTGCAGGGCGTCGAGCCACGCGAACTGGAAGTGGGTCGGCAGGTAGTCACGCAGGCTGCCGAGCGCGGTGATCGAATCGAGGATGTTCGACAGCACCACCAGCATGACCGCGCCACCGACCGCGCCGAGCGGGGCATCGGTGAGCACCGAGAGCAGGAACGCGAGCGCCGCGACCACCAGCGCCGAGACGGAGGCGTAGCCCGCGACGACGGCGAGTTTCCACACGGCCGTACCGAACGTGAAGGTGTCGCCGGTGGGCGAGCGCACCGAGCCCCAGCCGTAGAACAACCCGCCGATGACGTAGCTCCAGATCGGCAGGACCAGGTTGGCCCCGAACGACAGCAACAGGGCGACGCTGAGCTTCGTTCGCAGGAACCGTGGCCGAGGCACGGGCGCGGCGAGCAGGTACCGCAACGTCGACCACGACGCCTCGCCCGCCACGGTGTCACCGCAGAACAACGCCACGATCACGACGAGCAGGAACCCCACCGAGGCGAACTCGGCGAACAACGCGAAGTTGCCGGCACTGGCCGTGGCGAGATCCACCAGCGCCGGCGCGCCGCTGCTGTCGCCGGAGGAGAACTGGAACGCGATGGCCAGCACGATCGGCAGGATCGCCAGCAGCCCGAACGCGAACTGGGTGCGCCGCCGCCCGATCTGGCGGCGGATCTCGACCCCGACGGTCAGCGTCCGCCCCGGGCGGTAGCCGTGCGCCGCTCCGGCCGCGCCCGTCTCGCCCGTGGGGGCGGCGGCGAGCGCGTCGAGCAGATCGTGCATGCCGCGCCGGGTCGCGGCCGAGACCGAGTGACCGGGCTCGGGTGCACCGTGCAACGGTTCGCTCATCGCCCGTCCCCTCCGTCGTCGATCAGTTCCAGGAAGACGTCCTCGAGCGCGCGCCGGGCGGGCACGGCGGTGGCGGCGATGCCGGCGGCCTGCAGCACCTCGGCGGCGCGGGTGGCGTCGTCGACGGCCAACTGCGTGCCGCCCTGCCCCGCGACGTCGGCGACCGTGCCGGCCGCGACCACCCGGCCCCGGTGCATGACCACGACGTGGGTGCAGGTCTGCTCGACCTCGGCCAGCAGGTGCGAGCTCAGCAGCACGGTGCGGCCGGTCTCGGCGTAGCGGCGCAGGACCTCCCGCATCTCGGCGATCTGCGGCGGGTCGAGGCCGTTGGTCGGCTCGTCGAGCACCAGGACCTCGGGGAGACCGAGCATCGCCTGGGCGATCGCCAACCGTTGCCGCATGCCCTGGCTGTAGGTCTTGACCTTGCGGTCGATCGACGACCCGAGCCCCGCGATCTGCGCCGCGACGTCGAAGCGGGCGTCGTCGTCCGGGCGGCCGGTCGCCGCCCAGTAGAGGCGCAGGTTGTCCTCGCCGGAGAGGTGGGGCATGAAACCCGAGCCCTCGACGAAGGATCCGAGCCGCGAGAGCACGGCGGCACCCGGCAGAACTGGTTCGCCGAACACCCGCACCGAACCCGAGGTCGGGCGCATCAGCCCCATGAGCACGCGCAACGCGGTGGTCTTGCCCGCGCCGTTGGGTCCGAGCAGCCCGACGACCTGCCCGCGCTCGACGACGAAGCTCACGCCGTCGACGGCGCGGTAGCCGTCCTTGTAAGTCTTGACCAGGTCCTGCACCGCGACCGGCACGTCCGACAGTCGCTCGTCCAACCCCGCGACGTGCGCCCGGCGCCGCCGCCACCACGCAGCGGCGCCGAAGGCCGCGACGACGAGGACGACGAGGAGCGCCACGATCCACGGCGTCCAGGACACCGACGACGCGATGGCGGTGGCCGTGACGGTCGGCACCCGGACGTCACCCGCGACCGCGACGAGGTAGGTGCGGGCGTCGGTGGGCATGCCGTAGGCCTGGTCGGTGGTCGAGACCGTCACCGCAACCCGGTGACCGGCCGGCACCTGGTACGCGATGGTCGGCAGCTGCACCTGCACGGTGGTCGGCTGCCCGGGGGTGAGGCGGTCGAGTCGCACCGGCGCGACCAGGTTGGCGGGCAGGGTCTCGCCGCCGCCGAACAGTCCGCCGCCGGAGGGGTCGACGTCGCGCAGGGCGAGGAACAGGGTGGCGTCGGTGGTGGTCGCCGGGGTGATGCGCAGTGACATCGTCGGAGCGCCGGCGATCAACGTTGCATCGGGCAACGGTTCGCTGAGGAACACCGCCGTCTGCCCGGGGATCGCCGGCAGTGCGCCGGCGCCGCCGGCGACGCTGAGCAGGCCGCCCACACCGGGCAGGCTCGACACCGCGGCGGGCACGCCGCCCGCCGGGGCCGCGATCGGCTGCGGCGTGGTCGGGAGGGTCACGTCGAGCTGGTCGCTCCGGTGGCCGTCGATGCCGGGGTAACCGCCGTCGACCCGGTAGGTCTGCCCGACCCAGTCGGTGGTCTGCGTCGCGGCCGAGACCCGTGGCCCGCCCCGCGCCAACTGGAACGAGCGGGTCGACGTGCCCTCGCCGCGCAGGTGTTCGTCGAACCACTGCTCCCGCGTGGAGGTCACGACGTCGTTGCCGGTGCCGGGTGAGTCATGGCCGCCCTGCCGCCACACCACGCGGACGTCGGTTCCCGCGCCGGCGATGGCCCTGGCGTTGGCGTCGACCTGGCTGAGCGGGAACAGCGAGTCGTCCTCGCCCTGGGTCAGCAGCGTCGGCGCGGTGATGGACCCGGCGACGGTCTCGGGGCTCGACGCCCGCAGCAGCGCCGCGGTGGAGTCCGAGACCTCCCCGGTCGAGGCCAGGTCCTGGTAAGCGGCGCAGACGTCCGCGGCGAACCGTCCGCACGAGACCGCGCGGCTCAGCGCCGCGGCCCCGCCGGCGGCGGAGTCGGCGCCAGGCGCACCGCCCGCGGCGAACCCGCCCTGGAACAGGTAACCCGCCCACTGCTTCTTGAACACGCCGTTCGGGGCGAGTGCCTGCTGCAGGTCGTTCCAGGTGATGTCGGCGGCGACGGCGTCGACACGGCGGTCGGTCCCGGCGAGCAGCAGCGCCAGCGCGCCGCCGTAGGAACCGCCGGCCACGCCGACCCGCGGGTCACCCGGGGCGTCCTTCCGCACCTCGGGACGCGACGCCAGGAAGTCGACGAGGCGGCGGGCGTCCGCCACCTCGTAGTCGGGGGCGTCGAGGTGGATGGCCCCGCCGGAGGCGCCGAACCCGCGGGCGCTGTAGGTCAGGACCACGTAGCCGTGCCGGGCGAGGTCCTCGGCGGCGGAGGTCTCGGAGTTCTTGCTGCCGCCGAACCCGTGCGCGAGCAGGACGGCCGGGGCCGGGGTGCTGGAGGGCAGGAACAGGGTGGTGTCGAGTTCGACGGCGCGGCCGTCCTCAGGCGTGGCCTCGATGAACTGGGTGCGCGTCGCGACGTCCGCGGGGCGGGTGGCCACGAGCGCGACGGCGACGGCCGCGACCGCCACGACGAGGACGGCGACGATGACGAGCAACCGCCGGGAGGGCCGCCAGCCGCGGGCGCGGGTGAGGACCGAGCTCACGCGCGTACGCCGGGCGGGATCACTCCGCGAGCGTACGGAGCTTCTCCCCCTTGGCCCGCGCCGCCTCAGTCAGCCCTCGGGCGAACCGGTCGAGCTCGGCCGTCAGCCGCGGGTCGCCCGCGGCGAGGATCCGGACGGCCAGCAGGCCCGCGTTCCGGGCCCCGCCGATCGACACCGTCGCGACCGGGATGCCCGCCGGCATCTGCACGATCGACAGCAGCGAGTCCATGCCGTCGAGGTACTTGAGCGGCACCGGCACGCCGATGACCGGCAGCGTCGTCATGGCGGCGACCATGCCGGGGAGGTGGGCCGCGCCGCCGGCTCCGGCGATGACGACCTTCAGCCCGCGGCCGGCGGCGGCCCGGGCGTAGGCCGCCATCTCGTCGGGCATCCGGTGGGCGGAGACGACGTCGGCCTCGAACGGCACGCCGAACTCCGTCAGCGCCTCGGCCGCGGCCGACATCGTCGGCCAGTCCGAGTCGCTGCCCATGATCAGCCCGACCACCGGGGCGGCGCGCTCAGCCATGTGGGCCTCCGACAATGCCGTTTCCTCGGGCAAGGTAGTCGGCCGCGGCGCGGGCGCGGGCGCGGACGTCGTCGAGGTCGGTCCCGATCGCGTTGACGTGCCCGACCTTGCGGCCCGGGCGCCAGCCCTTGCCGTACAGGTGGACCTTGACGTCCGGCCACTGCGCGAACAGGTGGTGCAGCCGTTCGTCGACCGTGGCGGGTTGCACGTCGACGTCCCCGGGTGCGCCGATGACGTTGGCCATCACGGTCCAGGGGGCGATCGGCGCCGTGGCCCCGAGCGGGTAGTCCAGGACGGCCCGCAGGTGCTGTTCGAACTGCGAGGTCCGGGCCCCGTCCATCGTCCAGTGGCCACTGTTGTGCGGGCGCATCGCCAGTTCGTTGACCAGCAGGCGGCCGCCGCTCACGAACAACTCGACGGCGAGCAGGCCGACGACACCCAGTTCGCCCGCGATGCGCAGGGCGAGGTGTTCGGCCTCGGCGGCGAGGTCGGGGTCGAGGTCCGGGGCGGGTGCGATGACCTCGACGCAGATGCCGTCGCGCTGCACGGTCTCGACCACCGGGTAGGCCGCGCCCTGCCCGAACGGCGAGCGGGCGACCAGCGCTGCGACCTCGCGGTCGAGGCGGACCAGTTCCTCGCCCATCAGCGGGACGCCGCTGTCGACGACCTCCCGGGCCTGGTCGAGGTCGTCGACGACCCAGACGCCCCGGCCGTCGTACCCACCGCGGGTGGCCTTGAGGACGAACGGCCAGCCGACCTCGGCGGCGAACGCCTCGACCTCGAGGAGGGTGACGCCCGGGTCGGACACGGTGAACTCGGTCCACGTCGGCACCGGTGCGCCCAGGTCGGTGAGGCGGCGGCGCATGAGTGCCTTGTCCTGTGCGTACTGCAACGCTTCCCGGCCGGGGTAGACCTTGTGGCCCGCCGCGACCATCGCCTCGATGTGCTCGCCGGGCACGTGCTCGTGGTCGAACGTGACCACGTCACACCCCGCGGCGAACCCCATGAGGGCGTCGAGATCGGTGTGGGTGCCGAGGACCACGTCGGGGGTGACGAGCGCGGCCGATTCGTCCGGTCCGACCGAGAGCACCCGCAGGGACTGGCCGAGGGCGATGGCGGCCTGGTGGGTCATGCGGGCCAGTTGCCCGCCGCCGATCATCCCGACCACGGGCAGAGCGGTGCGTGGGTCCACGCCCAGCAGGCTACTGAGCGTCGAGAGGCTTCCGGGCACGGTGGCCGGTAGCGTGCTCGGACGTGAACTCGCTGGTCGACCACGTGCGCAACTCGTGGCGCATCCTCCTCAAGGAGGTCGCCGCGTTCGGGGCCGTCGGCGCGGTCGGCCTCGTGATCCAGCTCGGGCTGTTCAACCTGCTCCACGACATCGGGGCGCTGAAGGCCAACGCGATCGCGATGGTCGCGGCCACCGCCTTCGCCTACGTCGGCAACCGCTACCTGTCGTTCTCCCACCGCGCCCGCACGGGTCTGGGTCGTGAGGCGAGCTGGTTCTTCGCCATCAACGCCGTCACGTTCGTCATCGCCGAGCTCATCCTCGGCGTGGCCTACCTCTTCGGCGAGCAGCAGGACAAGCTGGTCACCAACGTGCTGAACCTGGTCGGCATCGGGGTGGGCACGATCATCCGGTTCTGGGCCTACAAGCGGTTCGTGTTCCTGCACCCCGACCGGGTCAACGTCGTCACCGGGGAGATCGACGCCGAGGACGCTCCGGTCGTCGACAACCCCGCCGCCTGACCGACTTCCCGGGAAGCTCTGCACCGGTCCGGCCTCACGGCGGCCGAGATGTCGGTCACAGCTCGGCCGCCCCGCAGAGGCCTCAGCGGTGCGCGACGGCCAGCACGCACACGTCGTCGGTGACGACGTCCGAGGCCGCACGGCGGTCGGCCAGGGCGGTGGCGAGCCGGTCGGCGGTGACGCGGAAGCGGCGCATCTCGGCGGCGGCCGTGGCGAGGTCGTCGAGGCTGTCGTCGAGGTCGACGTCGCGGCGCTCGACCAGACCGTCGGTGTAGAGCAGCACCGTCTCGCCGGGAGCGACCACGTGGGTGGTCGTGGCGTACCCGTGGGCGTCCGTTGCACCCAGCATCGGTCCGACCGGGCCGTCGAGGAACCGGGCCGTGCCGTCGGTGGCGACGGCCAGGGCAGGCATGTGGCCGGCGTCGGCGACGACCGCGACGCGCCGCACCGGGTCGTACTCGACGCACAACATGGAGGCCAGCAGGTCGGGGCCGTGGTGCCGCAGCAGCGCGTTGGTGCGGGCGAGCACCTCGGCCGGGCCGCACCCGCCGACGGCGTAGGCCCGGGCCGAGTACCGGATCTTGCCCATCGTGCGCGCTGCGGACGTGCCGTGACCGGCGACGTCGCCGATGACGAGGTGGAGGTTCCCGCTGGGGAGGACGAACGCGTCGTACCAGTCGCCGCCGACGTCCGGGGCCTGGCCGAGCGGGCGGTACACCGCGGCGATGTCGATGCCCTCGAGATCGGGCAGGGAGTGCGGGAGCAGGGTCGCCTGCAGGACGTCGGCCGTGGCCCGGTGCTCCGCGGCCAACGTTGCACGCTGCAACGCCACGCTCGCGAACGACGCGATGGCGGTCAGCGTCGCGCGCTCGTCGGGCCCCAGCTCGTGGGGCTCGTCCCACACCACGGTGACCACCCCGGTGGTCACGCCGTCGACCAGCAGCGGCACCGCGGCCACGGCCTCGACCGACTCGGCGTACGGCGCGCTGGCGAGGGCCGGGACCGCGTTCTCGACGGCGGTCCGGGTCGGCAGGAACAGGGGGTTTCCCCTGCGCGCCACGAGACAACTGGGCAGGCCGTCGTCGAGCAGGTCGTGGCGGGTGGCTCCCGGTGAGCCGAACCCGTGCGTCATCGACAGGGTCGTGAGGTGCCGTCGGTCGCGTTCGACCACCGACACGCGGACCGCGACGGCACCGAGGCCGGTGCACGTGACGGTGGACAGGACGCGGGCGACGTCGTCAGGGGTCCGGGCCGCGGCGAGCGCGGGGCCGAGGCGGACCAGCAGTTCGGTGGCCGACGCCGATCGCCGTGCGGCGGTCGCCCGGTCGTCGTCCGCGCGGGTCTCGACCCGCGGGTCACCCGTGGCCGTCCGCGGCGCGCCGAGGACGGCCCAGACCCGGCCGCCCCCCTCGATCGCGACCCGACCCCAGCGGTCGGCGAGGCGGTCGACCACGGCGAGGCCGCGGCCGCTGGTGGCGGACGCCGAGGGCAGCCGCGGGTGGGCGGTGCCGTCGCCCGCGGTGCCGTCGAACTCGACCACGAGGCTGACGCGGTCGCCCAGGTCGACGACCTCGACGTCGACGCGGGTGGCGTGGTCGTGGCGGACGGCGTTGGTGACCAGTTCGGACACGACCAGCCGGGCGTCGTCGATGGCTTCGGGCTCGACGCCCCAGCCGGCGAGGCAGCGCCCGACCAGGTCGCGGGCACCCGAGACCGACAGTTCCGGCGCGGCGTACCGGCGGCGCGCGCCATCCGTGGTCGACGGGGTGGGCGAGGAGGGTGCGGCGGCCGCGGGGCGGACGGTCGCGGCGAACCGGTGGACCGCCCGGGCGGCGGGTCGGTCGGCGGGGGGCAGGGCTTCGACGGGCATCGGGCGGTGACCTCGGTTCCCCGGTGCTCGGTGCGCGGTGGCGGTGGGTGCCCCCGCCGGGCTGCTGGCGGGAGGTGTCCGGTCGGGGACGTGACCGGTGCGGAGCGCTCGGGGGGCACGTTCCACACCGGCCACGACCGGCGCCGCGGGCCTGCGTGGTTCAAGACCGCGATGAACTAACACTAACTTCACTCGCTCGGCTGTCAAGGGTCTCGACCCCACCAGCACGGGCCTGTAAGCCTTTCGAGCCACCGGACGCAGGGGTGGATCGCGGCGCTGCCGACCGTTCGGCTCCAGGAAGCTCGGCCGTTGAGCCTCTCCGACCGGCGGTGGACCCCATGGACCGGCAGCCGGACTTGCGCCTGCCGAACGAGTGTTCGATACTTCCGGGATGACGTCGGCGCTCGCGGTGGACTCCCCCGCCGACGTCTCGGCTGCCCTCGCCGAGGCCGTGCGCCGGGCCGGGCGGATCGCCCCCGGCGCCGCCCCGGACCTGTCCGCCGCCGCCGTCCGGGCCCGTCCGGCACTGCCGGTCGACCCGGCCTTCGCGCCGCTGCTGCCCGGGGGGTTGCGGCGCGGGACCTCGGTCGGCGTCGCCGGCGGGGTCGCCTCGACCTCCCTCACCCTCTCGCTCGTCGGAGCCGCCGTCGCGGCCGGGTCCTGGTGCGCGCTCGTCGGCCTGCCTCCGCTCACCGCCGAGGCGGTCGAGGGGTTCGGTCTCGAGCTGTCACGGGTGGCCGTCGTCCCCGCCGCGTCCCTCACCCGCGGCTCGGCGACGGCCGGGTGGACCACCGCGGTGGGGGCGTTGGTCGACGCCGTCGACCTCGTCGTGGTGCGGCCTCCGGGCCGGCTGCCCGACGGCGACGTCCGCCGGCTGACCGCCCGCGCCCGTTCCCGTGGTGCGGTCCTGGTGGTCCTCACCCCCGGCGGGATCGGGTGGCCGGGGCTCGACGTCCGGTTGTCGGCCGACCACGTGGCGTGGGCCGGGCACGACGCGCCGGCCGGCGCGGGTTCGCGCGGGCACGGCCGGTTGCGGGCGCGCCGGGTCGACCTGCGCAGCCACGGCCGGGGCGCGCCGTCCCCGCCGTTGCCGTTGTGGCTGCCCGGACCGTCCGGTGGGGTCGAGCCGGTGGCACCGCCGGTCGCGGTGCCCACCCCGTTGCGCAAGGTCGGCTAGTGGACGTCCCACGGGTGGCGGCGGTGTGGTGCCCCGACTGGCCGGTCACCGCGGCGGTGGCCGAGGCCGGGATCGACCCGGAGGCGCCCGCCGCCGTGGTCGTCGCGAACCGGGTGGTGGCCTGCTCGCACGCCGCCCGCCGGGCGGGGATCCGGCGCGGGTTGCGGCGGCGCGAGGCGCAGGGCCGCTGCCCCGAGCTCGCCGTCCTCGCCCGCGCGGAGTTGGCCGAGGTCCGCGCGTTCGAGCCGATCGCGCAGGCCATGGAGTCGATCGCCCCCGGCGTCGAGGTGGTGCGGCCGGGGCTCGCGACCGTCACCCTCACCGGCCCGACCCGCTACTTCGGCGGCGAGAACGCCGTGCTGCACGCGTTGACCACCGCGATCGGGGCGTCGGCCGGGGAACTCGCGAGCGACGTCGTCATCGGTGCGGCCGACGGCGCGTTCGCCGCGGTGCAGGCCGCCCGGCAGGGCGTGCTCATCGAGGCCGGCGGCTCCCCCGCGTTCCTCGCCGATCTCCCGGTCGCCACCATCGACCCCTCCGGCGACTCCCCACTCGTGGATCTGTTGGTGCGGTTGGGGATCCGCACCCTCGGTGCGTTCGCCGCCCTGCCGGCGGCCGACGTCCTCGCCCGCTTCGGCCCCGACGGCGCGTGGGCGCACCAGCAGGCGGGCGGGCGTGACGACCGTCCGGTCGCGGGCCGTCGCCCCCCGACCGGGTTCACGGTGTCGGTCGACCTCGACCCGCCGGTCGACCGGGTCGACACCGTCGCGTTCTCCGTGCGCGGTCTCGGTGAGCAGTTCGTGGCCGACCTCGGCGCGCACGGCCTCGCCTGCACCTGCCTCGAGGTCACCGCGATCACCGAGAACGGCGAGGAATCCGTGCGCCGCTGGCGCCACACCGGCGTGCTCGGCAGCGTCGAGGTGCTCGACCGCGTGCGCTGGCAGTTGGAGGGCTGGCTCTCGGGTGGGGTGAACGCCGGGGCGGTGTCGTCGTACGGCGGTCACCGCCGCCCCACCGGCGGGATCGTGCGGGTCGCGCTCGCGCCGGTCGAGACCGTGCCGACCGGAACGCACCAGCAGTCGCTCTGGGGCGGCAGCGGCGCCGACGACGAACGCGCCCACCGCGGCCTCGCCCGCGTGCAGACCCTCCTCGGCCACGGCTCGGTCCTGGTGCCGGTCGTGGCCGGTGGCCGGGATCCCGCCGCCCGCTCCGAGTTGGTGCCGTGGGGTGACGAACCCACCCCGTCACGCTCCCCCGCCGCCCCCTGGCCCGGTTCACTCCCCGCGCCCCACCCGACGGTCCTGCTCGATCCCCCGCGCCCCGTCGCGGTGACGGACTCCGCCGGCCGCACCATCACCGTCACCGACCGCGGCGCCGTGGCCGGCATCCCCGCCGTGCTCCGATCCGCCGCCGATTCCTGGCCCATCACGTCGTGGGCCGGACCCTGGCCGGTCGACGAACGCTGGTGGGACCCGTCGTCCGCCCTCTCGGTCTCCGGCCTGCGGGCGAGGTTCCAGCTCGTGGACGTCCACGGCCGCGCCTACCTCGCCACCCACACCCGCTCCGGCCCGGACGTCACCTGGACCCTCGACGCCGTCTACGACTGATCGTTGCAGCTGGCAACGCTTGACACCCCGCGCCTGGGGGCCACACGGCCCGTACACGTCGGGTCGGCAGGCTCGACACCACCGCGCGCCGGACGCGGCCCTGAGGAGGCGGCTGCTGTGGTGGGCGCGTCGGTCGTCGTTCTCGCTGTGGGGGCAGCAACCGCGTACGCCATCGCGGCGAACCTCAAACACGTCAGCGCGGGCCAGGTGCCCGACGCGGGGAACCTGTCCGGCCAAGCGGTCGCCCGCTTCGTGCGCGCCACGATCACGCACCGGCTCTGGCTGCTGAGCATCGTCGTCGACCTGGTCGGCGCCTCCCTCCAGATCCTCGCTCTGCGCCGCGGCGCGCTGTCGGTGGTGCAACCCCTGCTCGTCAGTGGGCTCGTGATCGCCCTGGTGCTCCGCGCTGGGTCGGGCGGTCGGGTGCGACGGGCCGAGATCGTCTGGGGTGCCGTCCTCGCGGCCACGCTCGGCGCGTTCCTCGTCGTCGCCGGGGTCGGACCGACCGGACGAGGTGTCGGTACCTCGGCGGTCGACGTACGACCCGCCGTGGCCGTGGCGGCCTGCGGTCTCCTGCTCGTCGGGTCCTGCGTGGTGGTCGCCCGCCGGCGGCGGGGGCGCGGAGGCTCGGCCGTCGTGCTCGGAGTCGCGGTCGGGCTGGTGAACGCGTCGACAGCGGCGATGCTCAAGTCGTTGACCACGATCGCGCGGCACGGTGTCCTCGCCGTGGGCGCCAGCTGGCAGCTGTACGTCCTGGTGGGCCTCGTGGCTGCGGCGATGTTCCTGAACCAGCTGGCCTTCCAGTCCGGGCCGTTGTCCGCCAGTCTGCCGGTCATCGCGTCGGTCGACCCCCTGGCGAGCGTCGCCATCGGGGTGGTCGTCTTCGACGAGGCGATGCGGAACGGAGCGCTGGCGTCGGCCGCGCTCGTCGCACTGTCGGGCGTGCTCGTCGCAGCCGTCACCGCCTTGACCCGGAGTTCGACCCGCGTCGCGGAGACGCCGCGGCCGGGGCACGTGCCGCATCCTGTCGGGATCAGCCGGTCGTCGTGAGTGGGGGCGCGCAGACCGGGTTGGTCATCACCGTCACCGACACCGCGCCGAACGGGCGCTCGGCGGCGATGTCCCAGTCGTCCACGACGGAGGGTTCCGTTCCCTCGGCGTTCCGCGTGTGCGCGGGGTCGACCCGCACGGCGTCGCCGACGACGACGACCCGGCAGGTACGGGCGAGCTTCTCGCGCACCAACGACGGCGTCTGCTGGTCGATCGCCAGAGGGTCCGTGCCGACCCCGCCCGGCAGCGCCACGTCTCGAAGCGCACCGCGCCGTGCGTACAGGTCGAACCCCAGCCGGGCTGACGACGGCGCGAACACGACGGACGTTCCTGTCGGCACCTCGTGGAGTGCGAAGGCCGCTGCACCGCGGTAGTCCTCGTACTTCCACGGGTGCATCCCCTGCACCGTCGAGGTCACGACCGCGGCCACCAGGACGGCTGCGCCGAGCACCCGCACCGGCACCCCGGCCAGCCTCGGCGCCCCTCGGGCCACCACGACACCGACGACGACCGCGACCATGGGCAGGGTCAGCAGCGCGTACCGCGCCACGAGCACCGGACGCACGAGATCGACGGCCGTCAACACCACCAGCGGCCCGCAGCACCACCAGCCCAGCGCAAGCCGCGTGCCGCTGAGGCGCAGCGGGCGTACCCGCAGGGCCGCCACGGCAACGGCGAGCAGCGGGACCACGACCGCGACTCCCCCACCCACGCGGAGTGCGACGCTCGTGACCTGCAACGCGCTGGCCGGCGGTATCCACCCGATCTCACTGCCCTGCCGCGCCGCGATCGCGACCAGCGGCGCCACGGCGCACGCCGCCAGCACGAGCACGGAGACGGCCCGGCCCCGCGACCGCCGGCCACCCGCCATCAGGAAAGCCGGCCACACCAGCACGGTGAACAGCTGCAGCCAGGCGGCGGTCGCCAGCAGCAGCACGACGACCGCTGCAGAGCGCAACGATCTGTCCGGGCTGGGTCGGGTCCACACGGCCCACGCGGAGACGACCGCCAACGCGGCGAGGGTGTAAGGACGGGCGTCGGCCGCGTAGAACGCGAACAGCGGCAGGACGGCCAGCAGGCCGCCCGCCCACACGCCGGCCACCACCCCGGCGTGCCGCCGCGCGATCGACGCGACCACCACGCATGTGACCACGGCGGCCACCGCGCTCGGAAGCCGCCACCACGTCTCCGTGGGGCGGACACCGATCGACACCAGGAACCACGCCCAGCCGTGCACGAACACGTAGTACAGACCGAGCACAGCATCGGTGTGGTGCGTCGTCGCGATGATCGCGTGCACCGGCCGGGTCGACACCGCGACCGTCACCGACTCGTCCCACGACAACGGCTGCCGCCGGGCCATCGCGGCGCACGCGCTCAGCGCGGCGATGACCGGGACGATGGCGCCGCGCAACCTGCTGGGATTCACCGTGAGCGGGTCGCGGCGTCGTCCCGTTCGGTCCGGTCGAGTCCGGTGAAGGTGAGCAACAGGACCACCGCGAGGATGACGGCCAGGAAGATGAGGCTGGTGGCGAGGGTGCCGAGGCCGAGGCCACCGTCGGCCGGGTCGAGTCCGAAGTAGTCACCGAGGTTCGCACCCAGCGGCCGCGTCAGGATGTAGGCCAACCAGAAGCACAGCACCGGTCCGGCGCCCAGACCCCAGGCGGCCACGACGGCGACGATCAGTCCGGCGGGCAACAGCACCGCTGCACCCGGCGTCCAGCCGGTGAGGTCGAGGGTCCAGTCGCCGGCCGCGGTGCCAAGGGCGAACGTCACGAGCACCGCCAGCCAGTACCAGGCCTCACGGCTGCGCGTCGTGATGCTGTGGATCGACAGCGTTCCCTCGCGTCGGTACCAGACCGCGAACACCAGGACGAGAACGACCGCGAACACCGACGTGCTCAGCCACAGTGGCACGCCGCGGGCATCGGTGAGGTTGTCGGTGAGCAGGGTTCCGACCACGCTGACCAGCACGACGACGGTCCAGTAGATCGCGGGTACGTACCGGTGCACCGAGAACTGCGCGACCAGCGCCGCCACCAGCGCGACCCCGAACAACACCGTGGTCCCGGTCAGGCCGACCCCGAGGGTCTCGTTGACGTAGTCGGCGAGGCTCTCCCCGACCGTGGTGCACAAGATCTTCACGATCCAGAAGAAGACCGTGACCTCGGGGACCTTGTTCAGCAGCTGCCCGGCCGGGGATGTCGTCCGAGCCGAACGCACGGTGCGGGGTGTCGTCATGCGCGGCAGCCTCGCGAACCGACGTGTATCACCCGTGAAGACCACAGGTCAGGGCACCGGGAGCCGCGACGGTGCTCCCTGCACCCTCACCACGATCGTCGCGGTGATGACCTGCGCACACAGCAGACCGATCAGCACGACGAGCTGGAACTCGGCGGCCGCGACGGGGGACGCACCACCGAGCAACGCACCCACGAAGGCGCCCGGGAGCGTCACGAGCCCGACCGTCCGGGTCTGGTCGAGCCCCGGCACCAACGCCTCCGCGGCCGCGGCCCTCGCGACGTCGCGGACGGCCTCCCGTGGTGTGGCGCCGATCGCGAGCCACGCCTCCACCTCGTCACGCCGCCGGAGCAGACCTTCCCGGAGGTGCCTGCCGGCGAGGGTGGCGGCGGTCATCGTGCCGCCGATGACGATGCCCGACACCGCGACGAGCGTGCGGACGTCCCGGTCGAGCGTGGGCAGTCCCACGATGACCCCGACGGTGACGGTCGATCCTGCGACGCAGCCGAGCACCACCGCGGTCCACGCGCGTTCCGAGCCCTGCAGTCGACGCGCTGCCGTCACCACCGCGGTCGACAGCATCACCGCGACGACCACGACGGTGAGAGCCGGTTGGGCGAACACCCCACGCAGGGCCGTGGCGACGACGGCGAGTTGCACGACCGCCCGCGCACTCGCGGTGAGTTGCGCCCGCGAGACGCCGAGGCGTGCCCGGTGGCCGACAACGGTGGCCACGACCAGGAGGATCGCGACACCCAACGCCATCCGACTCCACGCTTCCACACCGGCACCCTCGCATCTGCCGCCCGGCCCGAGGGGAGGACGCCGCGCTGAGCTACACGTGCGCTACATCGGAGCCCTCCTAGCGTCACGTCGTGTCCACCCTCGGAGGTCGTCGTCGGACGAGGCCTCCCCGGGGGCGGTCGCGGGTGGTCGTGGCGCTGCACGCTCATCCGGACGACGAGTCGTTGCTCACCGGCGGCACCCTCGCGACCCTGTCGGCGAACGGGCACCGGGTGGTGCTCATCGTCGCGACCGACGGCGGGAACGGCCTGACGGGCGCCAGCACGGGCGACCTCGGTGCCCGCCGTACGACCGAGCTCGCACAGGCCGCCTCGGTCCTCGGCGTGCACCGGATCGTCCGGCTCGGCTACACCGACAGCGGCAGTACGGGCGCTGAACCCGACGGTTTCTGCCAGATCGACGTCGGCGTCGTCGCCGATCGGGTGTGCGAGGTGCTGCGGGAGGAGGACGCTGACCTGCTGCTCGGGTACGACCGGGAGGGCGGATACGGGCATCCCGATCACCGCCATGTCCACACCGTTGCCGAGGTCGCCGCGCAGCGATCCGGTACACGGTTGCTTCATGCAACGGTCGATCGGACATGGCTGGACCGCGGGATGCGCCTCGCGGGTCGGTTCCACCTGCTTCCGGACGGCGTGGATCCCCGTTCCGCGCTCGACTGGTACTGCGATCCCGGTCAGATCACCCACCGTGTGCGGGCCCGACGTGCGGCACCCCTGAAGCGGCGTGCCCTGCGGTGCCACGCGTCGCAGATGCAGGGTGCGGACACCGCGGTTCGTACGGTGCAACTGCTGTCGCGTCTGCCCCTCCCGTTGTTCCACCTCGTCGCCGGCACGGAGTGGTTCGCGGAACCCGGCGCCCTGCCGGGCCGGCGACCGCTCGCGGACCTGTTCGCCGTCGCACCGGGGCCGACCCCGTGAAGATCGTGCACCTGACCGACACGTACGCCCCGATCGTCGGGGGTATCGAGCGTCAGATCGCGCGGCTCGCCACGCTGCAGGCGGCCGCGGGTCACGACGTCACCGTGGTCAGCGGCCTCAGAGCGTCCGGTCCGGTGCACCGGATCGAGAACGGTGTCGTCGTGCGCCGCTCGTCACATCCCGTCAGCCGACTGCGCGCCCTGCCGCTGCGCGTCGACGACATGGACGCCGACGTCTTCCACGCGCACCTGTCGGTGCTGTCGCCGGGCACGGTCCGGTCTGCGATGTTGGTGCGATCGGTGCGACTACCGCTCGCGGTGACCGTCCACTCCATGTGGCCGAACTCCCCCGCGCTGGCGCGAACTGCCGTGCGGCTCACTGGTCTCGACACCGCCGGTGTGGCCTGGTCGGCCGTGAGCCGGGCCGCGGCGACCCGGGTGCGAGCGACACTCGCCTTCGGGAGAGTCGTCGACGTGGTGCCGAACGCCGTCGACACCACGTGGTGGGCCAACCCGTCGCCGTCGCCCGTCCGCACCAACGGCCGGGTCACGGCTGCGGTGGTCGGACGTCTGGCGCATCGCAAGCGGGTGCTGCCGTTCCTCCGAGCGCTCGCGTCGGACTGGCCCAGGAACCTGGACGTCGCGGTGATCGGCGCGGGTCCGCAGCGCCGAGCCATCGCCCACCTCGCCCACCGATGCGGACTGGAGGACCGGATCCAACTGCTGGGCGCCTGCGCGCAGGGCGCCATCCGGAGCACCCTGCACCAGGTCGACCTGTTCGTGGCGCCGTCACCCTTCGAGTCGTTCGGGATCGCCGCCCTGGAAGCCCGTGCGGCAGGACTCCCGGTCCTCGCTCGGGGGGGAACCGGTGTCTCGGACTTCATCGCAGACGGCGTCGACGGCTGGTTCGCCGACGACGACGCTGCACTCGGAGAGATGTTGCGCTCCCTGGCCGGCAGACCAGCGGAGGTCCGCGCAGCGAAGACGAGCGCACGACACCGCCCGCCACCACTGGATGAAACTGTGGCGACCGTTGCCGTCGACCGCCTCTACGACCGCGCGATGTCGCAGACCCGTGGCGTGGTCACCGCGGCCCCGATCGACCTTCCTGGCTTCGGGATCCACGTACCGGTGACTGACCAAGTCGCCTGAGAACGTCGGGAGGCCGTGGACCCTCCGGCGCCGTCTGGATCACCCATGGCTGATGACCGCCACTACACGCAGTGCGGCGACGTTCACGCGAGCGGGGCCGAGCGGTGCTTGCAAAGTCCGCAGGGCAGACAGAACGCCGAATACGTGCGCTCGTCTGACGAACAATGACTGTCGTCTGCTGGCACATAACTACAGAGCACGACAGGGCGTTACCACGCAGATCGTGCGCCGGCCCACAGTCCTTCAACTTTCGACTTGCCGTTTCAGTTGACCGACCAGCGCGGAGCGCGCCGTGACTTGCTGTGCGTCAGCTGTGAGCAGCTTAATGCCACGTATGCCGTGCGCTTAGTTGACCAATCGCGGATCACCGGTGTCCAAGCGTTGCGCCGCCCACTGCGTACGGTTCAGCCGTCGAGTAGCACCGGCTGTAGCACATTTCCGCTCGCGCACCGCATTCGGTTTGCGAAAAGGCGGACCGCCCGTGCGGTGCGGTTTACCTAGTGCCAGGTGTCGGCTGTGCGATGCTGCCGTCTGCGCAGGTCACTTTGCTCTGCGTTGCACAGGGAGGCGGGGCCATGGGGCAGAGTGCAACCAGGACGCAGCATGCGCTGCGGCTGCTGGTGCTGCTGCGCGTTTGCTCTGAGCAGCTCGGAGGCGTCGACCCGGCGGGCATGTCCGGTGTCATTCGCGCCGAGAAGCGGCTGCAGGCACTAGATTTCTGGCTGCGCAACCCCGACTACCTCGCCGACGAGATACTCAATCTGGTCCTCGTCGGCACGCTGGGCGAGGCCTGGGTATCCACGGCGCGCGATCTGCTAACCGAGTCGGAGCCGCAGCTGCACCACTACCCGATGCCCAAGTGGTTTTACGGCGCCTACGAGGCCGTCGATGACGCGATGTCACTGCTCGAGACGTACGGACTGGCAAGAATCCAGCGCAAGGGAACGCCGCCGAGGAGCCTGCAAAACTCATTTTTTCTCACGGATGACGGTGCGGTCGCGGCCGACACTCTGGCCACCGCTCAGGGACTGTCCTGGTACGTGACGCAGGCGCAGCTCGTGTGCCAGGTGGCCGGTGGCGACTCCGGCAACAAGCTGAAGGAACGGCAGTACGCGCAGGAGGAGTACGCGGCGGCGCGCTGGGGCCAGCCGATCTCGTCGATCGAGGAGCAGGTTCGCAGGCGATTGGACGAGGACTTCGGCGAGCTCGCCGTCGGTGTGGACGCTGCGGAGAGGAGTGGTTCGGCATGAGCACGCTCGGACAGGAGGTCGCGGCCAAGCTCGAAATGGATGTCGCCGACGTGGACAAGATCCTCGCTGCTCATCACGTGTCGACCGCACCGAAGCCCTCGGCCGCCGCCCGGCTGCGTCTGGGTTCGTTGCGGTTCAGCGCCATCAAGCACCTGACCGGTGTGCACGCCGACGGCACCGAGGACGCCGACGCTGGATACACCGAGGACGTGACCGTGGAGTTCATGTGGGACTTCGCCTCTGGCCTTCATGGGGTCGGCAGCGAGAAGAACTTGCGGGGCAAGTCGAGCATCACCCGCATCCTGCTGTGGGCGCTGCGAGGACGCTGCGACCTGCGCGAGGACGTGCGAAAGTGGATCCGGCAGGTCGAGGTCGACTTCGCCATCGACTCCGTCAGCTACCGGCTGTCCTTCGAGGTGGCCGACGGTGTGCCCACCGGGACTCTGGCCCGGCGACACGGTGAGAACTGGACCCATCAGGGCAGCTTCAAAGACGACGCGGAGTTCGAGGACACGATGGGCGCGGTCATGATGGGCGCGCTGTCGCTTTCGGCCATCGCCGCCACGCAGGAGGGCAAGCGAACGACGCACTCGTGGCCGACGTACGCCGGTGCTCTGGTGGTGCGCGGCGACTCGCTCGATCTGCTGCTCGGCGACACGAAGTTCGGCGGCCTGCCGAGCCGGCTTCTGCAAATGTTCGTCGGCTCTGAATGGGCCGCCGCCCGCGCGGAGGCAGCCAGTGCACATTCGGTCGCCAAGACGGAGCTAATCAAGCTGGAAGCGCAGGTTGCCGCCGCAGTCAAGGCCGGCTCGACTTCGTTCGCCGTCGCCGAGCAGGCAGTCGAGCAGGCCAAGGCCACGCTCCGGGCGCTGCCCGCGCCCACGCAGGCCATCGCCGATGTCGAGGCGGCACTGACGTCGGTCGCCGATCTGGACGGGCAGATCCAGACCGCGACTACGCTCACTACCGAAGCCAAGCTTCATCACGACCGGATCGGCCAAGACCTCAAGCTCGCGCAGATCGCCACCAACGCCGCTTACGAGGACGTGCTCGCACGCCGGTTCTTCCAGCAGCTGCGTCCCACGGTTTGCCCACGGTGCTCGGCGCCCGTGACTAGCGAACGTCGCGCGCAGGAGGCGAGCGGGCACTCCTGCTCAGTGTGCGTTACCGAGCTAGACCTGGATGCGTTTGCGCACGGTGAGCTGACCGGCGCGGCAACGATGGTCGCGACTGCGCCTGCAAACGGCCAGTTCGGCTCGGTCGAAGGTCCGGTGACCGGTGCGCTCGGCGTGCACACGCACGCAGCCAACACCGATGACGGGGAGGACGAAGACGTTGTCGACGACATTGCTGCGCTCTCGAGCGCCCTGGCGGACGCGGCCGACCGGTTGGCGGAGCGACGCGCTGAGCTGAAGGCGCTCACCGACCGCCGTGAGGCGACAGCGACAGTCATCTCCGCCGCCTCAGGACAGTCGCAGCTCGCTCAGACACGCCGCGACGCCGAGATCGCGCTCGCACGGGCTGAGGTGTTGCGCAGGCGCTGCGCCCGGAAACCGCGCCGACCGCTCCCGACGCGGCCGACATGGAGCAGCGAAGCATTGCCGTCGAGGTGCTTGACGCAGCGGAGAAGATCACGACCGGGTGGGTCACTACCCCCCAGCGTGACCGGTTGGAGACGCTCTCAACGCGCATCACCGACCTGGCGCGTTCGTTCGGCATGTCGAACCTAACCGCGGTCAGCCTGGACGGTGGCGCCCGGATGAAGGTCACCACCGGCGGACAGGACACGTCATTCTCCAAGTGCGAGCGCGGCGAGATGCTCCGGCTCAAGGTGGCGACCGCGATCGCGCTCATCGAGCAGGCGCACGCTTCCGGCGTTGGGCGGCATCCGGGGCTGCTGTTCGTGGACTCGCCAGGTTCGGAGGAGATGGATGACGATGACTTCGACACCATGATTGGCTCTCTCAACGAAGCCGCGACCGCCTCCGACATTCAGGTCGTTGTCGCGACACGGCACGTCAACTCGCTCGTGGAGCTACTCGATACGCCACGGCTCCGTATTGCTCGGGGCACGGCCTTCGTGTGGTGAAGCGCAGACGATGGCAATGCCGCCTCTGTGCGGCACCATCGCGGTGATGGTGAGGGGAGCAGGAGGGACCGGCGATGACACCTGAGCAGTTGCTCGATCTCGTTGATGGCCTGCCCTGGGGTCGTGCGCTCGAGCGGTCGGATATGCCCGAGGACGCTGTTCTCACCGATGCGCTTGCGGTGCTGGCCGGCCATCCGCGGCTGCCGGCCATCGCCAGCATGCTGTGCGCGCACGCCAGCACCGACCACGTGGAGCCTGCGGTGCTAACCGCGCTGTGCCAGACGGTTCTAGCGACTGACTCCCCGTCCGTGTTCGCCGACGCACTCGACGCCTTAGTTGCCAGCGCGGCGACACTGACCTTCAACGGCTCGCTACTCGCGTCGCAGCTGCTGGCCCAGGGCGGTCCTCCCGCCGCCGACGCGGATGCTTGGCAAATTCAGCGTGCGGCGGATGCGCTTGCTGTCGCGACCCGACTGCGCCTGGGCGGGTTCAGCGTCCGGTACGACTTGCTATCGGTTTTGTCTGGAATCGCCGGCCCGGCCCCCACGCCTTGGTCACGGTCGGCGGCCCGCTCGGTACTGGCGTGCATAGAGGCGTGGCCCGAGAGTGTCGACCTGCTTGTGTGCCTAGAGCGTCTCGCTGGTATCGCAGCTCCGCTGCCCTCGCACACCGGTCCCAGCAAGCCGGCGGATGAGCAGGAGTCCGACTTCGCCTCGGCCATAGCGCGGGTAGAGATCCTTCGGGCGCTTCGCTCGCAGGCCCGCGACCAAGCCGTCGAACATCTGGATCGAGCTCGGCGTCTTCTCGCGCCAGCGCTCGCCCACGACGACCGCTCCGATTCTGAGGTGCTGGACGCGATTGCCGCCCTGATCACAGATCTGCTGTTGACGGCGTCGATCACCGACACCGTCCTCATTGACAGGATCCACGTGGCGGTCGCCGAGCACGCGTGGCTGGACCCGGGCGTGAACCACTGGGTCGGCTCCCGGGTCGCCGCCGGCCATGTCGCGTGGGCCAAGCTCGCCACTGCACTGGAGTACGCGCGGGAGCGCCTGGCGGAGCCGAGCTGGCTGCATGCGGCCGCAGTCCTGGAGAACATCGTCGACCTGTACCGGACCACCCGGTCCATGCGCGCGTTCCGCCGCAGCGAGGACAGCGCAGCCGTCTTGGACGTTGTCGCGCCGATGATTGAGTCCGGCTTCGCAGCGCGGGCAGCGCTGCTCCATCATTTGGCCGCCTACACCGCCGAGCTGGACAAGCTCGCCGACACCGGCGTTGCGAGCGAGCAGCAGCTGGCTGACTTGCCTATCGCTCGCAACCTGCTCGATGTTGTCGCTGAACGAACACGCGCCGGTGATGCCGACCCAAAACGCTCAGCCGGCGTCGACGCGGATTCACCGTTGTCGGACTCGCCGGCTGACAAAGCTGTGGCCGGCGTCGTACGCGAGGCGATGGCCCGGGCATCCTTGGCGCGTCAGACGACCGGGTCGCTGGTCGTGGACGCCGTGCTCGAGATCATCCACGACGGGCTTGCAGGCTCCGCTGATTATCGAGACATGCCGGATGTGGCCCCGGCAGTGGATCTCGTTAGCAGCCTGCTCGTCAGCTTCCTCTACGCACGCGAGCGGGCGACGTCCTCGATGCGTTCATACTTGTTCAACCAAGACGCCAGCGAGGAAGACCTTGCCCGCGATGTGCAGGACTACTTGGTCGGCTGTGGCCAGCTCGGTTCCGTCCGCACCGAGGTTCGCCGTGTGGGCGGCGGACGGGTCGACATTGAGTTCGCATTCGCCGGCTTCAACCTCTACGTAGAGCTCAAGGCCGACAGTACGGCTGTTCCGCTGGCAGACAAGTTTGCCTATCAACGCCAGAGCGCGGCCTACCAGAGCACCGATCCACGCGTTGGCTTCCTGCTCGTGCTGAAGATCCTCAAGCCCAAGTCGGTGCCTGGGCACCTGAGCGAGAACGTCGAGGTCGTCGAGGTGACCGATGACGCTGGTGGCATTCGGCACGTCGTCGCGCTGGCGCTGTCGGGTGGGCGGACCAGCCCATCGTCGATGTGACGAGCCCCTGGCGATCATCGGCTCAGGTTTGGTTGGCGATGATGGGTCGTACGTTGATGAGCCGCTCGGCGCCGGTCACCCAGACCCTGCTTCGACCGCGACACGTCGCATACCGAGCAGAAGTTCTGTACAGCCGATGACAACCGACTCCGCCGCCCAGATCGAGGCGTACGGGCTCGTTCACGTTGACGCGGTCGGCGTCCGTCGGATCGGCTCGGCCGGCGGACGCTACTCGAACGGTTCCTGGCGGAACGTGCCGCCCTTACGCCAGATGACGTCGACGCTCAGCTCGTGCGTCCTGGCGACCTCCCGCGCGAGTGGGGACGGCTCACCCGGGAGCAGGATCGCGACCCGGTCGACGAGGTCAGCGTCACGGTTGGCGATCGTCCGGTACAGCATGGCCTGCCCCACGGCGCCGAGCACGACGACGTCGTCCACGTAGGCCTTGGCTTCGATGATGAGCCGGCGCTCACGGTCGAAGATGTCGGCACGACGATCGTCGAGTCGGTACTCGCGCTCAACGCGGTGAGGAAGCGTCGCGATGTACTCGGCGCAGAGCTCAGCCTCGACGATCTGCTCGAGCTCGACTCGTGCCGCCACGTCCAACGTGGGGTCGGCGAGGATCGCCGCCTCACCCATCCGCGACCAGTAGGCGCGGTGGCAGGCGAGCCGCTTGCCCTTCAGCACCTCGTGCATGGCCCAGTAGACGTCGCAGTGTCGGTAGCGACCGCCCAGCTCGACGAAGCAGTCGTAAATCTTGCGACTGCGTTTGCCGTCGCTCGGTCTGGGCCACCCGAGGCCGAGGACGGCGTCGGCCACCTCCGGCAACGGCGCGTACCCCGCGTCGCTCGGCAGGCCCGGTCGTCGGAACCGGTCGACGTCGTACTGGATGGCTCCGGTCCACTCGAGATCGAGCACGGCTCGCAGAAGGCCGTCCGCCGACTCCTCACTCGACCGCCCGTGCTGCGTCTCCAAGTGAAGCTTGACCTCGTCCCAGGTGACGGTCCGGTCGAGGTACTGCTCGATGTAGCGGGTAGCGATCGCGTCGAGGTGATCCCGGTTCTGGCTGCGGACCCTCGCCTCCGTGCCCGGGTACGGAACCGCCACCTCGACGCCGCCTTCCCTCCGCTCGACCGCTGCACGCTCGGCGTACACGCTTTCGTCAACGTATCGCGGATGGCGCGCCCGCTGCAGCTGACCCGACACAACGGGCGCCGACCGGGGTCGCAGCTCGCCTGAACCACGAGTCGTGGAGGATGCTGCGCTCGTGGTCACGAACAGGATCAGGGCCAGCCGAGCGCCATTCGCCGTCCCGGACGTCGACGAACGCAAGGCGAGCGTCGTACGCGCCGTCGAGGCTCTGCTGCAAGCTGATCTGCGCGCCGACGATCTACGCGCATTGCTGAACGCAGCCCTCTGGAGATACACCGAGTTCCACGCCAAGTACAAGTTCGCGATCCGGTACCGCACGCCGGCCGTCTTGGATTCGGCGCCGGTCACGATCCAGCACGAGCACGTGGTGCAGCGTGCGTGGTTGATCGACCGGATTACCGCCGAGCCGGACAAGATGCGCGGCTACCTGAAGCTCGCGGTCGCGTGTGTGGTGACAAAGGACGAGCACCAGCAGCTGGACTCGCCAGCCTTTGGATGGCAACGGTACGTGGATGCCGGACTGACGGTGGTGGACACGGTGACGATGCAACCCCTCGATCTCGAGGTCGCTGTCGCTGCGCAACGAGCTCTACTTAACGCCTTAGATGAACCACTGCCATCGGGGATGGCGGACCCGGACGACGACGAGACGCTGGCCCGGATCGAAGCTCTGGGCGCCCATCGCGGCGACCGCGACGTTCACATGGCCGTGTACGGCGCCCTGACCGATGCCGGGTACGTCGTGCCCGCTCACGGCGGCTCGGGTTACGTCTCGTTCCACGATCCCGCCACCGGCACGAACTTCCTGAACCTGACTCCGACCCTCGCCTGGCTGATGCGCGCGGATCTGCTCGGCGTGCTCGCTGCGGAACCGGACGTCGACACCGGCGGCCGGCACCCCAAGATCCGACTCGCGCAGCCGGACGCGGTCGCCACGCTTGAGCGACTCGCTCGGCAGTTCAAACGGTGAGAGCGTGCCGTGTCGCCGACGATCCTCAATCCGTGACACGGCTGCGTGAGGCAGCACCAGAACCAGGCTCGCCTCGGTCTCGACGAGCCAGGTTCTGGTGGCGAGAGTCCTAGTCACCTGCGACAGCCGCTAGAGACGAGCACCGCTCAAGACCGTCACCGGTGCGCTCCGAATCGAACAATCTGTGCGCGCCCCGAACTAAAGACCAGTCGCCCAGAAAGAGGCTTCTTTGTATGGCGCGCGAGACCGGATTGTCACCCATGACCTGGCGCACGGTCCCTACGTGTGCTGACGCGCAGACCGTCTTGGAGCCGACTCGAATCAGCCGCTGGTAAGCGGACTGCGAGGAGAAGTTAAGCTCACCGTCCTGTCGAGCTGCTGGAGGTCCCCATGCGCGCCGTTCACCTGCTGGTCTCCCTCGTATTGCTCACCGGTGTCGCCGGCTGCAGCTCGAGCCTATCTTCATCCTCGCCCACCGAGTCCGGCTCCGACGCACAGAAGACCATGCCGTCCGTGACGGGCCAGAAGTTGGACGTAGCGGAGGACGCCATCGAGAGCGCCGGAGGGGACCCGGACAAGATCAAGATCATCGGGGGTGGGGCGCTGGGCGTAGCGGTGAAGTCGAACTGGACAGTCTGCAACCAGGTGCCGGCGGCAGGTGAGGCGTTGACAAGCGAGCCGGAGCTCACCATCGAACGAGAGTGCACCACCGCCAGCACGTCCGCATCGGTGTCGTCGTCCTCGCCCGCCTCTTCGCCCACGCCGACAGCCGCTGGGGCCCTCACCGTCGCCAACAGTCCGGACCTGGCCGCGCTCCTGCAAGTCGGAGACGGATGCGATGCGTCGGTGGGGGCGTTCGCCTCGAAGTACGCCGGAAAGCAGATCGAGTTCGACGGAAGCATCTCCTCCTTGATGAACCACGGTGATGCAAAGACCCGCTACGACGTTCTGATCGCGCCAGGCGACGAAGGTGTCAACTCTTCCCGCGGACCAAACCTGAAGTTCGAGGACGTGAACCCGACGCTCGACCTGAACTTCGAGGGCCCAGTGCCGGACTCCATCGTCGAGGGCACAAAGTTGCACCTGGTGGCGGAGGTGGGCGACTACAACAGCACTCAATGCCTGCTCTTCTTGACTCCTGTCTCAACCCGGGCGCGGTAGCGGTACTGCCAGCGTTAGCAGCATCAGGCCGTCAACTCGATCGAAGATCGAACCCGATCACGCGCAGATCGAACGGTCTGGGCGCTGGCGGGCGCTTCGGCTGCGCGCCCAGATCGAGGCTTTTGAGTGCACTGGCGCGGACGCTGGGCGCCTCGCGGCACCACAGATCAGGTGTCACCTACTCGTGCAGCAACCCCACCCTGGAGCGGCTATCGTGGCCGCGGATGGGCTTGGCGGGCTAGGGCTGGACGACCGGCATCGACCGGGAGGCTGACGCACTGCGCGGATGACCGGGTTTGACGCCGTTGCGGCCGTCTTGTCCCGCCCCGGGTTTAGTGGAGGCTCGGTAGTGCCGGTTCGGCTGTTGCCGGACCGGTAATTGAAGCGTAGTGCTGGGTCTCGAACTCGACCGGTGGAATGAGCCCGATCTCGCCGTGCAGGCGTCGGTGGTTGAACCAGTCGATGTACTCGGCGACGGCGATCTCGAGGTCGTCAGTGGACCGCCACGGGCCCTTGTTGCGGATCAGTTCGGCCTTGAACAGCGAGTTGAACGCCTCGGCCATCGCGTTGTCGCAGGAGTCGCCGGTAGACCCGACCGAGGCGACGACGCCGGCCTCGGCGAGGCGTTCGGTGTAGCGGATGGCGAGGTACTGGACGCCCTTGTCGCTGTGGTGCACCAGGCCGTCGGTGTCGTGGCCGTGGCGGGTGGCGTCCCACAATCCCATCTCCAGTCGAGGGCGAGATCGGTGCGCAGGCTGCGCGACAGCTGCCAGCCCACCACCCGGCGGGAGAACACGTCCAGCACGAACGCGGCACAGACCCAGCCGGCGAACGTGCGGACGTAGGTGATGTCAGCGACCCAGAGCTGCCGCGGCCCGGCGGCGACGAACTGCCGGTCAACCAGATCCGGTCGGGTGTCTGGACCTGCTCCGGGCACCGTCGTGCGGGGGCCCTTCGCGCGGCTGATCCCGCGCAGGCCCCTTCTCTTCATGAGCCTTTCGACCGTGCACCGCGCGACCCGATGCCCGTCGCGATGCAGCTGCGCGTGCATCTTGCGGGCGCCGTAAACCCCGAAGTTGTCAGCGTGCACCTGCTCAATCACCTCGGTCAGGGCGGCGTCGGCGACCGCGCGCATCGACGGCGGCCGGGTCTTCGCGGCGTAGTAGCTGCTCGGGGCGATCTGCATCCCTGAGGCCCGCAGGGTCCTGCAGATCGGCTCGACCCCGAACCGCTCGCGGTGCTCGTCGATGTAGGCCACGATCACTTCAGTCGGCGGTCGAGCTCCGCCGCTGCGAAGACGCCGACGCCGTCTTGAGGATCTTGTTCGCTCGGCGCAGCTCCCGGTTCTCACGCTCCAACGACGCGATCCGCGCCGCCACATCGGTGCTAGTGCCCGGCCGGTGGCCGCCGTCGATCTCGGCCTGGTTCATTCAGTTGCGCAGCGTCTCGGGGTTGATCCCCAACTGCTTGCCTATCCGCGCCAATGCCCCCGGCCGCGTCGCCGGGTCACGCCGCGCCTCAACCGCCATCCTCGTCACCCGCTTCCGAATCTCGTCCGGGTACTTCCTCGGTGCGCCCATGACTCTCATCCTCCCGTGGATTGAGAGCCTCCATCAGACCCGGGGCGGGACAGACGTCCACATCACCTATCCGCCATATCCCGGCCGCTATGACGAGACCTGGCTTCTGGCAGCCGCGTCACGCCACAACGGCCGTCCGGGGTGAGGTCTCAGGTCGTGGTGTAACTCGGCTCTGACGGCGTGGGTGTCCACGTGCGAGGAGCCATCGTGTGATGGTCAGCGAGTTCACGCCAATGGACTCGACCGAAGGTCACATCACGCGATGGCTCTGGACCAGTCTGCCCTGCTCGAGGTGCTCGAGGTGCTCAAGGGCGCCGATGTCGAAGACCGGATTCGGTCGGCGGCGACCACGATCTACCAGGCGTTGATCGAGGCCGAGCTCAGCTCGGTGATCGGCGCCGGCCCGCATGAACGCAGCGATGCCCGCACCGCCCAGCGCAACGGGCACCGCCCGAAGACGATCACCACCATCGCCGGTGATCTGGACCTGCAGATCCCGAAGCTGAGGGCGGGGTCGTTCTTCCCGTCGCTGCTGGAGCGGCGGCGGCGGGTGGACCGGTCGCTGTTCGCGGTGATCATGGAGGCCTACCTGCACGGCACGTCCACCCGCAAGGTCGACGACCTGGTCCGGGCGCTCGGGGCGGACACGGGGATCTCCAAGTCGGAAGTGTCGCGGATCTGCCAAGAACTCGACACCGACGTCGCCGCGCTCCGTGACCGCACCCTGACCGAGGTCGCGTTCCCCTACGTGTTCCTCGACGCCACCTACTGCAAGGCCCGCGTCGGCGGCGACCCCAAGACCGGCGCGGGCTCCCGGGTCGTCTCCCAGGCCATCGTGGTGGCCACCGGCGTGTCCGCGGGCGGCCGACGAGAGGTGCTGGGCTTCGACGTCGGCGACAGTGAGGACGGCGCGTTCTGGACGGCGTTCCTGCGCTCGTTGAAGACCCGCGGGCTGCACGGCGTCGCGCTGGTCATCTCCGACGCCCACGCCGGACTCAAGGCCGCCATCGGCTCGGTGCTGCTTGGCACCGCCTGGCAGCGGTGCCGGGTGCATTTCCTGCGGCAACCTGCTCGCCCAGGTCCCCAAGGGCCACGGCGAGATGCTCGGCGCCGCGGTCCGCACCATCTTCGCCCAACCCGACGCCGCCCACGTCCGCGAGCAGCTCGGCGTCATCGCCGGCATGCTCGGCAAACAACACCCCAAGGTCGAGACGATGCTGCGCGACGCCGCACCCGACGTCACCGCCTTCGCCGACTTCCCCGTCGCGCACTGGAAGAAGATCTGGTCGACCAACCCCCTCGAGCGGGTCAACAAGGAGATCAAAAGCCGCACCGACGTCGTCGGCGTGTTCCCTAACCCCGCCGCCCTGCTGCGCCTGGCCGGCGCCGTCCTGGTCGAGACCCACGACGAATGGCAGGTCGCCGAACGCCGCTACCTGTCCGAAGGCTCCATGGCCCTGCTCACCCCCGCCGCCACCAACACGAAGGAGGTGGCAACACCGGCACTGCTCACGGCATGATCGACCAGCAACATCGCTGACCATCACCACCAGTTACACCACGCGATGGGACGTCACCCCGTCTGGACTACATTGTCTGTGAATAGTCCCCGTAGCAGCGTCGTGCAAGCTTTGAGAACAGCGCCGACGCGCAGACGTTCGCCGACGGGTTGGTCTCGTTGCACCTCTGGCAGGCAACGCCCAGCAATTGCCCCCCGTAGCGGATCGCATGGGCACGGCTCCGACATGGTCTCCTCGACCGGCTGAAGCTAGATGTAGCCGACACCGACGAGCAGGCCCCCGACCACGAAACACACGGCATGGAGTCCAAGCCGTTCCGCTCGCAGCGGAGCCATCAACGGCCCGGGCTGACCGCCGACCAGAAGCTCCCGCCGGACGCTACGATCTCGTCCAACCGAGGGAGGCGGGCCCGCGTGCGGACCGGGAGCAGCGCGGCGGAACTCGTGCGCAGCGCGACCGTTCTGGTATCGCGGCGTGCCACGACCGGAGCGGTCGAACGCCTCGGGTCCGGCTTCTTCGTCGCGCAGGGTCGGCTGCTCACGTGCGCCCACGTCGTCCGGCGGCACTCCGATCTGCAGGTTGAGTGGCAGGGAGGCACGTACCCCGCAACGGTGCTCGGCCTTGCGCCAGCCGCGCTGCCCACCACCGGCGCCGTCGGGTTCCCCGACGCGGCGGTCCTTGCCGTCACAGGTCTCGGGTCCCACCCCACAGTCGCCCTGACCGACACCGAGCCGCCCGTGGGTGCGCGGTTATACATTTACGGCTTCAGCAGTGTCCGTGCCGGCCATCCCGAGCCAGACAGCGCGGTTGTTACGTCCGCGGGCCCGGTCTCGGACGACGAACAGTTCGTCAAGCTCGTCGGCGGCCGGATCGCCGACGGCCAGAGTGGCGGGCCGGTGCTCGATCTCGAAACCGGACTGGTGGGCGCCATGGTCAAGCAAACCCTGGCGACGACCGAGCAGCGCGAAGGTGGAATCGCCATCCCCGTCGCCGCCGCCGTCGGCGTGCTGGCGACCGAGGACCTGCTCGCGGCGAACCGTGCCGAGCACGACGACACTGTCGAGGCCCTCGAGCGGGAACAGGTGACGCTCGAACCCCTGCCCAGGCTGGTGGTGAAGGACATCCAGTCCCCGGGCGCGGCCGCGCCACTGGGTCAGGCCCTACGGGAGGCCGGCATGCTCGCACCGAGACCCGCCGACCAGGACGACCCGCGGTGGGTGGGGCGCGCCCTGTTCCGGCTCACCCTCGTCCAGCTGAGCGGCGTCCTGCGCCAGGCCGACCTCGAGGACCAGCTCACCCGCAAGATCCTCTGGCGGGTGGGCTGTTGCGTCCCCGTCGACGACGAACCGTTGTCGTGGTGGATCCCGTCGGAGGCAGCCCAGGCGGTCAGGGCCGAGTGGCAGCAGACGGCGCCGAAGATCGTGGCCCTGGCCAGCCGGCACCCCAGCACCGGGACCCATCTCGCGCGCCGCGCTCTGTGCACCCGGGTCGACCCCGTGGCACTGCCGCCGATCACGGCCGAGACGGACCCGGGCGGCCTGCCCGGCGGGATGGCCGAGGCCATCAGCCGGATCCTCGGCCGCGCCCTCGGTTACGACGACGAGGACTGGGACGCCTTCCGGCCCGAGTCCGTGGCCCGGGCCCGCGAACAGAACCTTGTCATCGTCCTCGACCACGCCTTCCTCGGTGACGTCGAACTGCTCAGCGCGCTCCGTGAGGCGTTCGCGCCGCTGCTGTTCATGAGCAGCTACCGCGATCCGCCGGTCGCGGACCTGCCCGAGTTCGTCATGCACGTCCTGCCCGCCGTCGACCGACGGGTCGAGGGTGCCGCGGTGCAGGTGCTCACTCGGTTCGGACTCTGAGAAGGAATTGCCGATGGCGTATATAAAGTTGTTCGATCCACACGGTCCGTCGGCGCCCGCGGCCGGCCCGCTCCGCCTCGGTGACCGCGGGGGCCCGGGACCGTCGCACGCGCCGGTCTATGAGTACGACGAGTCGATCGTCCTGGCCGTGAACGTTGCGCTCGCCGCCGGCCGGCCGCTGCTCGTCCGCGGGGACCCGGGAACGGGGAAGAGCTCGCTAGCCCGCAGCGTCGCCGCGCACCTGGAATGGCGGCTGTACGCCGTGACGGTGTCGTCGCGCAGCACGGCTCGCGACTTGCTGTGGACGTTCGACACGGTGGCCCGCCTCGCGGACGCCCAGGCCGGGCCGGGCCAGCTCCGGCCGCGGTCGGAGTACGTGACACCCGGCGTGCTGTGGTGGGCGTTCGACCGCGATTCGGCGACCCGCCGCGGCGCCACGGGCCCGCTCACTCTGGCGCGCGACCCGGCTGGACCGCATTTGTCGCCGCACGCGGTCGTGCTCGTCGACGAGATCGATAAGGCCGACCCGGACGTCCCGAACGATCTGTTGCTCCCGCTCGGCAGCTTCCAGTTCCAGCTCGAGGACGGGACGACGATCCAGGCCGAGCGACCCCCGTTGGTCGTAATCACGACGAACGAGGAACGCGATCTGCCGCAGGCCTTCCTGCGCCGGTGCGTCGTGCTCGCCCTGCGCGAACCGAGCGACGACCGGCTGCGGGCTATCGTTCGGCTGCACTTCCCGGAGGCCGACCCCGTCCTCGTCTCGACCCTGCTGACGTCGTACCGCGCCGTCCGGCAGGAGCGGATCGCGACCAACGAGATCCCGCCGAGCGTGGCCGAACTGCTCGACGCGGTCGCGGCCTGTTCGACGCTCGCAACCTCGCCGAACACCGCTGAGTGGGCGCAGCTGGCAGAGCTCCTGCTCACTAAGCCCGCGCCGCAGCCGGCGACGACGTAACGCCTCCGCCGTGCCGCACCACCGCGTCGAACCCGACGAGCGCCCACCGCCGACCGCCCGCGCGCCCCGGATCTGGGCGGCCGACGCCGCGCGGGCGCTGGATGCGTTGCAGCCCGACGCGGAGACCACGGCCGAGATCCTGCGGGTGTTGGGGCTGCAGTCCACCCTCGCCGCGTCCGGCCCGATCCCGCCCGCCCCGGCCCGGGCGGCGGCCGTACCGGGGCCGAGCGCACCGCGCCGTCCGAGCTCCGCCGCAGCGGTCCGGGTCGAGCCCTCCACGCCGGCTGGCGAGCCGGCGCCGGTCCGCACACCCGCGACGGTCGACGAACTGCCGACCCGCTCGCCCGCGACGTCGCCGGTGCGGCTCCCCGAGCTCGCCGAGGTGCTCCGTCCGCCCGTGGCGCCGTCCACGTTGCCCGCGTCCGACCTGCTCGCGCCGAGCCGTCAGCGGGCGGTCGTGGGCGCCGTGGTAAGCGCGCGGGCACCGAGCGGTGAACTCGACGTCGCCGCGATCGTCGACGCCCTGGTGGTCGGCCGGCCGCTCGTGTCGCTGCCGCAGCTGACCCGGACCACGACGCGGCGGGGGCTGCAGCTGCTCGTCGACCTGGGGCCGTCGATGACGCCGTTCGATCGTGACCAGAGACGGATCCGGCGAACCGTCGAACAGATCGCCGGCCCCGACGGCCTGCAGGTGCTGCGCTTCCGGGGCAGCCCGCTCGCCGAGCCTGGCGCCGGTCGCGGCCCGATCTGGGGGTGGCGGCCCTACCGGCCACCGACGACCCCGCGCCCGATCGTGGTCCTCAGCGATCTCGGTCTGCTCACGCCGGACGGGTTCAATCCCGACTGGCAACGCTTCGTGCGCCTGTGTCACGAGGCGCGATGCCCGGTCGTCGCCCTAGTGCCCGTCCCACCGCACCGCGTGCCGGCAGCGGTCCGGCGCGTGCTGGCCGTCGTGCACTGGGACCGTGCGACGACGGTGCGTGACTGCGCGATCGCCGCCCGCCGCGCGGCCCGCACGGAACGATCGCGATCGTGACCTCGCTCGACGACATTGAGGCGTTGCGCGCACGCAACCCCGAAGCCGCCGATCTGGCTGCGCTCTGCGCGGTGGCGGTCGTCGTCGAACCCCACCTGCTGCGACTGCTCCGGTTGCTGCTCCCGAAAGCCGACGTCGCGGCCGAGACCGATCTCTGGTCGAGCCCGCTCGCGGGATCCGCGTCGGTGAACGGGTTCTCCCTGCGCGCCGATGCCGTCCATGAGCTGAGCCGCCAGCTACGACTGCCCCGGTTCGACGGCCTGCGCGAGCGGGCCCTTGACCTGGTCGACTCAGCGCACGCCAACTCCGGCTGGTCGGTGCGGTTGTCCGAGCAGCTCGCCCGGGTCGGTCTGGGCGACGCCCCTGACGACCGCGCCCGGGAGCTGGTGCTCGCGTCGGTCAACCAGTTGACGTCGCACGCGACGACTCAGCGCGAGCGCACCGGCATCGCGCGGTGGCTACTGTCCGTGCTCGCGCGGCTGCCCCCGGACGCCGTCACCGGTGACGCCGCCCAGGCGGCGGCATGCGCGGCCACCCTGCAGCTCGGCGGGCGGGTGCCGGAGACGGACCCGGTGGTCGAGGACCGCTGGCTGCCCTACCTGCTCGCGGCCACGACCGAGACGGTGCCCGTCGCCGTCCAGTTCGGGTCCGGGCGCCTCGACGTAAACCGTGGGGCCGACACCGTGCTGGCACTGCCACGCACCGACCCGCTCGTCCTCGACGTCGACTGGACCGACGACACAGGTCCGCGGTCGACCCGGTTGCGGTTCGCCGAGGGCGAGCGGTCCGGGTTGGCGGTCGCGGCCGGCGGGGTCGACGTGCGCACGCTCGCCGGGGTCGGGGTGAGGCTATCCGACCCGACCGCACCGTCCGGTCGCGACGGCGGTTTCGACTTCGGCGCGCAGTGGGCCCGACACCCCGTGTGTCTCGGCCGGGACGAGGATCTGCGGCGGCTCCGCAGTGCCGCCGTCGACGCGCGACACCAACTGATCCTCGGCGGGCCGGGTACCGGCAAGACCACCCTCGCCTGCGCGTTCGCGCGCAGCCAGGTCGAGTCGGGTGCGCGCGTAATCTCACACTTCTTCGGCGTCGTGGCGTCCTGGGACGACCCGGAGCTGGTGCGGGCGTCGCTCGTGGCCCAGACGATCGGGTTCGACCTCCACGACCGGGTGCTGGTCCTGCTCGACGACCTGCCGGTGGACTCGGTTCCGGCCGCCCGCGCGCTGATCGACGGGGTGACGAGCGGCTTGGCGCCGGACCTGCGGGTGGTCGCGACCGGCCGAATCGGCACCCGCGACCGTGGCGGTCGTGACCTGCTGACGATGCAGACCGACGACGGCGCGGCGCGGGTGTGCTCGGCCATGATCGAGGTGGCGGTCAACGCCCTGCCGGTCGGCACCCGGATCGTCGACCGGTCGACGCTGTCGATCTTCGCCTCGGAAAATCCCGGTCGCTTGCAGAGGTTGCTCGACTGGATCCGCACCCAGCCGGGGCCGGACATCGACGTCGAGGATGCGCCACCGACACTGATACCGGGCTTCGACGAGCGGGTCGATGGGCTCGGCGGTGGCTCGAGGCCGCGCGAATGGCTCACCGACGTCGCCGTCGCCGGGCCGGGGTTCACCGTCGCCGACCTCGCCCAGATCGCGCTCTTGGAATCTATCGTCGCTCTCCCCGAGGTCCTTGCCGCGGCGGCCAGCTCGGGGCTCGTGCACTTGGACGGCGCGGCGCAGGGCGCCGACGGCTGCTGGCTGCCCACACCGTTGCGCGGAGCTCCGGGGTTGGCGGACGCGTTGGCCGGCCCGCTCGCCTCCGGGACCGCCGACTCCCTCGCCCGGGCGCACCAGCGTCACGCCGCCGCGGCGGCGTTCTCTCTGCGGAACGACGGTGGGCCGAGCCGCTACCAGCTCGGCTCTGGGGTCGCCCACGCCCTGGCCGCCGAGCGGGCCGGGCAGCAGGTCGGGGAGCAGCGGTCGTTCTGGCGGAGCGCGACGTTCCTGCACGGCCGGGCGGGCCAGGACGGTGTCGCGGCCGCGGTCGCCGATCTGGCTGCGATCGCGCACTGGCCCGGTTTCGCGCCGGTCGCCGACGCTGCCCGGTCGGTCGTCACCGCGCTCGGCGAGGTGCCATCGGAGCAGTTCGCCGACGCCGTGATCAATGAGTTGCGCCGCCGCGAGGGCGAGGGCTGGGCCGGCCGGCTCCGCCCGGCGTGGCCGCCCCCGCTCGCGGTGCGGTCCGCTACGCCCGTTCCTGCGCCCAACGAGTTCCACCGCGGCGCCGCCGACTCGGTCCTGACGACCGGCACGGGCTCGTGGCTGGAGCGAGGCGCCGTTACATTCGCCGACGGCCGGGCCCCCCTGCCCGTGCCTGCGACCGTTGATGCCGCGATGCTCGCCGCCGGCGAAGGATTCGCCGCTGTGGTCGGAGTGCCGCGCGGCGTCAGCCCAACGCCTCCGGACCGGGGAATCGGTACCGACGCGACCCGGCTCGTCGTGCTGCGGGCTCCCCGCACGGGCGCGGACGAGCTGGTCATCACCCCGCTCGACGACCCGCCCACGTCGTCAGACGCCGGCGTCACTGCGGTCGCCTTCAGCCACCTCGACACAGTGGCGGTCGGACGTCTTGACGGCACGATCGAGCTGCTGATGGGGGACGGCGCGACGGCGAGCAGCGTCGCCGCGCTCCGAGAGCCGGTGCTCGCGTTGGCGTTCCGCGCAGACGGCCGCTCCCTGCTCGCCGTCGACGGGAAGGGCCATGCCGTGCTGATCGACCTGACGTCCGGCGGGACCACCCCGTGGGCATCGGCCGACACCTCGGATGTGCAGGCGGCAACGATCAGTCCGGACGGCGAGCGGGCGGTGCTGGTGACAGCGGAAGGTCGCGTCCAACTGTTCGAGGGTGGACGCCCGGACGGCGAGCCCCTACTGATGCCGGATCAGCCTTCCGAGGCCTTGGCATTCGCGCCGGACAGCGACACGGTTGCGGTCGGGTCGGGCTCGTCGGTCATGATCTTCGATGCCCGCGCGGGCCGAGCGCTCAACATGATTAAGGTCGGCTGGCAGGTGTCAGCCGTGGCCATGTCCGCCGGCGGGTTGCTCGCAATCGGACGCATCGATGGCGCGATCCAACTGCAGAGCGTCTCGGACGGGGAGGTCCGAGCCAACACCGTATCGACGGGCGCGCCCGTGAGCGACCCTTCCCTCCGGATTGGGCCGCATTACCGGGTCAGGGCCCTCGCGTTCTCGCCAGACGGCACGCTTCTCGCGACCGTGGTCGGGGACCTCGTGACGCTTTATGCCGTACCCGACGGAGCGCAGCTGACGCGACTAACGCACCCGAGTCCGGTCCTGGCGATCGCGTTCTCCCCCGACGGAGCCGTGCTCTTGATCGGTGGCGCGGACGGCACGGTCCGCACGTTTGGCCTTTCGCGCGAGAGCAAACCGCCTCCCACTACCTACGACCTGGGGGCTCCGGCGAGCTGTGTGGGGGTGGTCGCGGGCACCGTCGTCGTCGGCGGCCGAGACGGCGTCGTCACGTGCGTATCCCCGGGCGACCGGTCCGAACCCGTGTCGCGGCTGACCGGGCACCGCGCCGCGGTGACCTCGGTGGGCGCCGCGCCGGGGGCGCGCGTTGCCACCGCGAGCGAGGACGGCACGGTGCGCGTGTGGTCGCCCGGCGGATGGGGCCCGACGCACGTGCTGCGCCACCGGGGTCCGGTGCGACTCCTCACAACGACCGGGCTCCACCTCGTTAGCGCCGACGCCACCGGTGAGGTGCGCTGGTGGTCCGCGGCTCCCGGGTCCAAACCCGTTCCCCTCGCGCCGCCGTTCGCCCACGCGGCCGCCGCGACCGCCCTAGTCTCCCTCCTCGACGGCACGGTCGTCTCGTGCGCCGCGGACGGCTCTATCGTCGCCTCGTCGGTCGGCCGGGGCCAGCAAGTGACCACCGAGCACTGGGTCACGTCCGGCTCCGGCGTCCGACTGGCGGTCGCCGTCGGCGAACTGGTCGCAACCTGGCACGACGACGGTCTGCTGCGCTGGTGGGCGACCGGGCGTGGATACGGCGCCGTCGCCGTGCCGCGCGGCGTGCAGGCCCTCGTCGTGGAAGGAGTGTTGCCGCCTTCGGTCCGGGTCGTGCACGACGGCGGCACTTCGATTGTGTTCGCGCCGCCCACCGGCGCAGGTGACGACGACAACGCAGCGCTGCGCTGCCTCGCCGTCGATGATCCCGGCGGTGCGATCGCCGTCGGAGCGCCGTCGGGCGTCTGGCGCAGCGAGTCGACGGGCCACGGTGAGTGGACGCGGACGACGTCGACGCCGCCGCGCGCACTCGCTTTCGTGGGGGGTGGGCTGGTCACGGTCCTTCCCGACGGCTCGAACACGTGGGAGGACTCGACGCGGGGCTGGTCCGAGCTGTTGGCGATGGCCTCCGACTCAACAAACGGCGGCGGCGTCGCCGTGTCAGCGGCGGAGGTCCGCCGGCTGGACCGCTTCGATCCAAGCCAAGGCCCACGTTTCCCTGTCGGCAACCTGCTCGGACGCGGTGAGCAGCCGACGGCGGTCGCCATGTCGCCCGACGGCGAGACCGTGGCGGTCGGCACTGATCACGGTCGCGTGGTCGTCCTCGACGGACAGGGGACGCTGTCGGCGGACGCCACCCTCGGGCCGGCGCCGGTGACCGCGCTCGCCGCCCACGGCTCGGGATTCGTGATCGGGACCCAGGATGGCGCCGTGTTGCGCTGGGCGTCGCACGCCACGGCGCCGGTGCCCGTCGGCCGGCACGACGACCAAGTCGAAGGACTAACGACCGTCGCCGGGCGGGTACTCGCCGCGTCTGCCGACGGCACGCTGCGACTCTGGGACGCCGACCACGGCACGGAGCTGGGCCGCCTCGTGCACACGACCGGATTCACAGCTGTCGCGAGCATTCCGGGAGCCGGAGCGCGGGCGTACGCCCGCACCGCCGACGGCCTGTTGTGGCTCCTCGACGTCGAGGGATTCGAATTCGAGCCGCTCGCCCGTGACGTGCTCCAGGTCGAAGCGTTGCCCGGGCGCCCGGCCCTGCTCGTCGAGCCGCAACCGGAGCAGACGTCGGTGCGGCTCGGTGTGCAGCTCACGTCCGCGGTGGGCTTCGAGGTCCGCCGGATCACCGTGACCGTCGATCGACCGGAGCGTCCGCGCTCGACGGTCGTCAGCCTCGACTCACGGGCCGAGTTCGCCGAACCGCTCGATGTCGACGGGCGACTGCTCACGCCGTACCGGCATTCTGCTGACTCCGGACCGGTGGATCTTCACGTCTGGCTGGCCTTTCCGCCGATGACGGACGACCGGCGGCCGTGGGTCGTCACGGTCGATCTAGAGGTGGTGACGCGCGCGCGGGCCGACCCGTTGCCGTTCGAGATCACCGTGACCGCGCGCCCGGCAGCCGATGCTTCACCGTTCCAAAGCTTGCCGGAATCTGCGAGTCTCTCCTCGGAACCCGGCGATGAACCCGTCACCGTCACCTATCGAGGCCAGGAGGGACCCGACGATGTCGACACCCGCATCACCGCCGGACCGACCCCACGACGCACCCCCCGCCGGATCGACCCCGACGCCGCCCGCCGGGCAAAGTGAGCCGAGGGAACCGGGCGAGGAGCCGACCGCCACCGGCGCGCCCGTCGGCGTGCAGGTCGGTTTCGCGATCGGCCTCACGCTGCTGTTCATCACCCTGGTCGCGGTCATGCTCGCGTCGGCGCACGACGCGGACACGGTCTGGCAGAAGAAGGTTTACATCTACGGCTCGGTCGAGGCCGTCGTGTTCACCGCGATCGGGTGGGTCTTCGGACGTCAGGTCCAACGTGGCCAGGTCGCGGCCGCGGAGGCCACCGCGAAGGACGCGAAGCAGGACGCGAAGGAGGCCGCGGCCGAGACCGACGCGGCCCGGCATGAGATCGAGCAGGCGAAGGCCGAGACCGCCCGTCACCGCTCCGAGGTGGCCGAACTTGCCACCGCCACCCGGATCGCCACGCTGTCGCCGGTCGCGGCGGCTCCTGCACAGGACGACCGGTCGGGGTTGGCTACGGACGTCGGCTTCGGTGACGAGGCTCCACCCGCACCCGCACCCGCACCCGCACCCGCACCGGCCGCGGACGTGAGCCCGCAATTGGCCGCCCTCCGTGAGCTAGCCGATCGTCTGTATCCGACCTGACCCTGACGCCCGGCGAGCCGAGGTCCTCCCGGCCCTCAAACGACGTTTACCCACCATCGACTTGTACATATTCGACTGTTGCACACGCGGACCGTCATACGGGACAGTCCCCGACGGTCGCTTCCGGCCTACAAGTGTCCCGTATGACCCGCCCGAGCAAATGCCCGATGGTGGACCGCTCACCGGGACGCGCAGGTGCGCAGATCGAACGATCTACACACCCGGCGCGGGCGAGGTCAGGCGCACAGAACGAGGCGTCCGCGCGCCCTTCCAACGCAGGCCGCCCGGTCCAGACGCATCTGCGACCCTCGAAACGGCGAGTGATGCAACGCGCCGGGGACCAACCAAGTGAGCTCAGCCGGTGTGGGATGCACCCTGGGAATTCCGTGAGCCCCTAACGCTGCTTGGGGGTGAGGGCGCATGACGCTTCGACGGCACCGACCGGCGACCGCATCCCGGAGGTGCTCGACATCTGCGGTGGTGAGCCGGGTGGCGACCGGCCGGGCAGGTGTGAGTGGCGGCGGCGCGTGCGACCAACCCGTCGGCAACGAGGCCTGTCCCCAGCTCACTCATCGACTGCGGTGTCACCAGGACGGCCCTGACGAGTGCAGTGTTGGACTAGCCGGGTTCGCGGTCGAGCTGCAGCACGACTCCGAACTGCACGGGGTTCGGGCCGACCTCGCCCAGGATGCCCCAGGACGTGCGTCCGACGGCGTGGCCGACCTGGACGAGGGTTCAGGCCAGGGTCTGGTCGGGGACGGGTCCACGCCTCGCGTCTCAGTCGAGGTCAGACCCGGAGACACGTCCTGGACGCTCACGTGTCGTTCGAGCAGCGGGGCGGGCTCCATGCACCTGGCTCGCGATGAGCTCAGCCGGTCGTTGGGTGCGTGCCGGCGAGACCCTCACCCAGGAGTCGCCGAAGACGATGGACTGGGCGGTCAGCTCCCACCGGGAGTCGATGTCGAGGACCAGTCCGCGGCGGTGGATGACACCGAACCGCACGTGGGCGACGCGCAACCACCGCACGGTCGACCACGCCCGTTCCTGCAGATGCGGACCCGAAAGCGGACGAGATCCTAGGAATGTCGCCTTCATGATCAAGGCCGCGTCGGGAGCACTTGGCGCCTTCGTGACCCGGACGACGAGGTGGGCCCGACGTGGCGGGACTCCAGGCTAGGGAGGTGCCGGTTGCGCCACCGGACAGCCGCCGGGGTGACCGCCGCGATGAGGACGACGGCGATGGCGCCCCCGGGGGCGAATCGGGCGGCGTGTTCCACCGTCCTTTCCTCACCACCGAGGAGGAAGGGAGTTTCGCCTGTCGGGCGCGCTACGGCGACTCAACCCCCGTGGCCGCTCTGCGCCCGCGTGTGGAACCAGACCAGGACGAGGTCACAGCAACGTCATGGCGCCTGACCGGATCGGCGTCAGGGCCGAGGAGGGAAGCGGTCGCGATCCTGCCGGGGGTGTGTAGCCCAGTTGCACCCCGATCTGGCCGGGGGTCGAGCGCGACGTCGCCACTGCGGTGACGGTGAACGGGACGCCTGTTCGCGCGACCGCCCAGCCGCCGCGTCCGCGGTTCAGCGCCGCGTTCCACGACCAGAGCGTCCCGCTTCCGGTCAGCGTTCCCTGGGCCGCGCCGGTACGCGTGTACGTCGCGACGGCGCCGGTGAACCACCACGCGCCCGGCGTCGTCAGACTCACGCCGCCGACGTACTTGCCGGTCGTCCGGGCGACCGGCACCGCGGCGAGTGCGAAGGCCGTGGTACCCGCGGAGCTGACGAACGTTCCGGCGCCCACCGCCACCTGGCCCGCGGTCACCACCGCGACCGGCGTGGATCCGCTGGCTGCGAGGCAGTTGTCGGTCCCGGGCGTCGACACCGTGACGGTGCGAGCGCCGACCGACCAGCCCGTCGTCCTCACCGCGGCCGCGGTCGCGACACCGGTCGCGCCGGTGACCGCGGTGGCGATGACGTACGGGCCAGGGGCTCCTGTCACGGGGTCGGCGTCGAGGCTGAAGGTCACGGCTTGGCCGGCGGGGCAGCCGCGCGGGCCGGACGAGGTGGCGCTGGGAACGAAGGCGGTGCCGCTGGTGATCTGGGTCGGTCCGGTGTACGTGACCGTGGTGGTGGCCGGCGTGATCGTCAGTTGCCCCGGCGCGTTGCTGATCGTGTAGTTCGCCCCCGTAGTTCCCGAGCACGTCGTCGGGTACGTGCCGGCCGGGCTGCTGGCCGAGGCGGTGGTGGTGCACGACGGTCGGGTGGTGAGGGACGAGGGTGTGTCGCCGTTGACGAACCCGGTGTACGACGCCGTCGGTGTGAACGGTGTCTGGCCGTAGGAGATCGACGCGCTGGACGCCGTCACGGTGAGGGCGGCGGGGGTGACCGTCGTGTCACCGGGGGTGTACGCGAGCGTGTAGTTCGGCGCCACGAGACCGTTGCACCCGGACACGGTGGCGGGGTAGCGACCGACGTTGCTGCCGGCGCCGACCGTGGTCCAGCAGTTGAGGAGGGCGCCGGTCACGACACCCGAAGTGTCCCCGCCGACGAAGCCCGCGTAGTTCGCCGTGTACGTCGGGCGACCCGACCCGTACACCGTCGTGGCCGACACCGTCACGGCGAGGACGCTGGGCGCGACGGTGAAACCGCCGTCGGCGTAGGTGATCGTGTACCGGGTGCTGGTCAGGCCGGAGCACCCGCTGATGGTTCCCGGGTACGAGCCCGCCGCGGCGGTCGTGGCGGTCGAGGTCGTGCAACTCGGTGTCCCGGACACGGTGCCTGCCAGCGTGTCGGTGCCGGCCAGGCCGGTGGCGTCGGATGCGGTGAAGGTCGCCGGGCCACCCCTGGTGCGTGCGCCGGTGACGGTCACGAGTAGTGGTGCGGGTGTCACCGTGGTGCCGGCGTCGGCGTAGCTGACGGTGTAGTCGGCTGCGGACAGGCCGCCGCAGCCGGAGATCACGTCGGCGTAGACGCCGGGAACCGCGCCGGCGGTCGAGGTCGCGCAACCCGTGAGCGATCCGGTGACGACTGCTGCTGCGTCGTCGCCTTCGACCAGGCCGGCGTACGCGGTGACGCTGAAGGCGGGGGCGCCGCCGTAGACCCGCGTGGCCGCGACCGACGCGGTGAGCGGTGCGGGCGTGACGACCACGCCCGCATCGATGTAGGAGATCGCGTAGTCGGACGCGGCCAGGCCGGTGCAACCGGTGATCGTGCCGGCGACGGTGCCCGCCGCAGTGGCGGGCGTCTTGCTGCTGGTGCACCCGGTCAGGTTGCCGGTCACCGCCGTGGCGGCGGTGTCACCGTTGAGGAAACCGTTGTAGTCAGCAACGGTGTAGGCAGCGTTGTCGCTGCCGTAGCGAGCCGTTCCGGTGACGGAGACGTTCAACGGCGCCGGTGTGACCTGCTGGGTGCCGTCGACGTACGTGAAGGTGTAGTCGGGGTCGGCGGCACCGGAGCACGTCGTGGGATACGTGCCGACCGGGCTCGTCGCCGTGGCCGTGGTGGTGCACGTGGGGGGTGTGGCGAGACCCGCACGGGTGTCGGCTGCCGGTCGCGAGTACGCGGCGGTGACCGCCGCGGGAGCGCTGCCGTACCGGCTCGCGGCGTCGGACGCGACGATCACCAGCGGGGCGGGCGTGATCGTGGTGCCGCCGTCGCGATAGGTGATGGTGTAATTCGGCGAGGTCAGGCCGCCGCATCCTGAGATCGACGTCGCGTAGGTGCCGGCGTCGGTGCCGCTGGCGGTGCTCGAGCAGCCGGCCAGTGCTCCGCCGAGCGCCGTGGAGGCCGAGTCGCCGTTCACCAGTCCCGACACCCCCGCCACGGCGAACGCGACCGCGCCGCCGTATGTGCCCGCCGCGGTGACGGTCACGGCCAGGGTCCCGGGGTTCACGGTGTAGCCGCCGTCGACGTAGCGCAGGGTGTAGTCCGAGCCGGCGGACAGGCCCGCGCAGCCCGAGATGGTGCCTGCGTAGGTGTTGCTCGCCGCGGTGACGGGCGTGCTCGTGGAGCAGCCGGTCAGCGTGCCGGTCACCGAGGGGGCGCCGGTCACGCCGGCGACCGCGAACGTGGGCGTGCCGCCGAAGGTCTGGGCACCGGTGACGGTCACCGTGGCTGCCGCCGGGGCGACGGTGAACCCGCCATCGACGTAGGTGAACGCGTAGTTCGGCGCCTGGAGACCGGAACAGGAGGCGATCGATCCCGTGTAGGAGCCGACGTGGGTGGTCGCGGCCAGCGTCGTACGGCACGTGGGTGTTCCGGTCACCATCGAGCTGGTGTCGCCCGCGACGAACCCGGAGACGGTCGTCGCGGTGAACGCGTCGGCGCCACCGTAGCTGCGACTTCCCGCCACGGTCGCCTGCAGCACGACGGGCGCGATCTGCACGGTGTTCGCGGGTGCTGTGGCTGTCACGCCCGCCGTCACGGCGTTGACCGTGAACGTGAACGAACCCGCCTGCGTGGGGGTGCCGGACAGCACTCCGGTGGCCGGGTCGAGCGTCAGGCCCGGCGGGAGGGTGCCGGACGCGCGGCTGAACGTCGTGGAATCCGAGCCGGTAGCGTACGCATACCTGTACGGGGAGGCGTAGGTGCCACCGGGCGGGCTCGCCGCTTTGAACGCCGCGGACGCCGGTCGGTAGACCGCGAGCATGTAGGTGGAGAACTTGGTCGTCGCCAGCACGGTGGCGGGCCCGCCGACGAGCGGGAACGAGAGCACCTGGTAGCCGTCACTGGAGTAGTCGACCACCACCACGTTCCCGGCCCCGTCGAGGTCGAGACCACTGTCAGGACTCCTCAACCCCGACACCACCGTGCTCTGTGCGCCGCCGGGGCCGATGCGGACCACGGCGCGCTTCGACGGCTCGGCCAGATACAGGTTGCCCGTCGCGTCCACGGTGATGCCCTGCGCGTTCCCCGTACCGGTCACGAAGACGGCAGGCGCACCGGTGCCGTAGCCGGTGCTGCGCCACACCTTGTCCTCGGAGTACTCGGCGAAGTAGACGTTGCCCGCCCCGTCGACGGCGACGCCGGCGAGGCCGCGGTAGCCGGTGCCCACCGCCGTGAGGGCGCGGGTGCCGGCGGCGATCTTCCACACCGTGTGGTTGACGTTGTCGGACCAGAACACGTCGCCTCGCGCATCGACGGCCAGGCCACCGTTCATGAACGGGCTCCCTGCGGTCGACGGGCTGCGCCCGATCACGACGGACGCGCTCCCGTCGGCGGGGTACTCGGTGACCTCCTGGTGGTAGATCGTCACAGGTGGCATCGTGGTCGGGTCGCTCGGCGGAGTGGACGAATCCAGCACGTTGACCAGGCCGTAGACGTTGCCGAGACCGTCGACTGCCACGGCGAACCCGGCGGCGTTCCGGTACCGGGTCAGCGATCCGCCGGCTCCGACGGTGGAGATGGACGAACCCGCGACCAGGACGGCGCCTGGGCTGAGTGTGGCGACGTCTGCGGAAGCAGGCGCCGCGACAGCAACGAGCCCGGCCGCGGCGACTGCACCGACCACCGTCCCGCCGAGGACGCGTGCCACCGTGAAGCGGCGACGGATTGAGCGGTGGGTCGAGCGGGCGGCAGCCATCGTCGTCCTCTGGGGGCAGGGCGCGACGATGCTCACCAGGGGAGCCACCGTGCGACGTGTTGGACTCACCGATGCAGCGGTGAGCTTGGACAGGATGCGCGCTCCCAGCCCCTCGCCCGTCAAGGAGTGCGCAAGAGTTCAACAAGTTCGCTCCCACAAACGGCGCAAAAGCCTCGCCAACTCTGACGCGGTGTCAAACACGATGTCTGTCGTGCGTCCGGAACGCGCCGCACGCGGTGCGGTACGCCTGGGCCGACCGAGTCGCCAGAGCGGCGGGATGGCAGGTTCGGGCGCGAGCGAGTCGCCGCACTCGGTGACCACTACCCGGCCGCCCAACGGCTGCCGCAGCAATCTGGCCGCACAAAGCGGGGCGTTGGCGCACGGTCGTGGGCGCTGGGATGCCTGGCCGGCCGAGCCATCTCAGACGGCGGTCCACATCACTGCGCTCTCCGGACCGTCTGACATCCACCACTCGGGTGCGCCGACTTCATCTTCTGCGCTCAGTCTCGATTCTCCGCGTCAGGGACGGGCATGACCAGCCTCTCGCAGCCGGAACAGATCACCTGTGTTGCCAGGTCGGAGTTCACCGCTCGGCACGTGCCGAGGCCCGCGGGCGGTGGCAAACCGGACAACAACCTCAACGTGAGAACGTCGCTAGACGCGATGTTTGACACCGCGTCAAAGTGCTGCAACATTCACCTCGCTTCGACGATGGTCACAGCGGGTGAAGGGTGTCAGCGGTGAGGGTTCCGTTTTCTTCTTGGGCGCATCCGCGTGCCGCGCGAGTCGCGGCTGCGGCCGGCGTGATCGCGACCGTGGCCTTCGGCGTCGTCGCCATCAGCGGCGATTCCGCCGGGGCGTCGACCGTCGGACGGGGTTGCTTCAACATCCTGACCGGCACACTGCGGCAGGTTCCAGCAACCACCCCGTGCGGCAAGTACGAGGTGGCGCTGAGCTGGGTGCTCGACACGACGGCCGGGCCCGCCGGGCCAGCCGGCCCGACCGGAGCGACGGGCCCTGCCGGCGCAACTGGCCCGGTCGGCCCAGCTGGGGCCAAGGGGGACACGGGCGCGACAGGCCCACAGGGCCCCACCGGTGCGAAGGGTGAGCCCGGCGCGCAGGGCCCCACCGGCGCGCAGGGCCCGACCGGTGACACGGGTGCGCAAGGTCAGAAGGGTGACACCGGCTCGCAGGGCGATGCAGGCGCTACCGGCGCACAGGGGGACAAGGGTGACACCGGCTCGCAAGGCGAGAAGGGCGACACCGGCACGCAAGGAGCAACCGGCGCCAAGGGTGACACGGGCGCTGCCGGCGCCACCGCCTGGAGCACCGTGACCCCATGGGCCAGCAGCGCGTCGTACCAGGTCGGGCCGCCCTCGAGCGTGGTCACGTACGCGGGCGGAGCATGGGTCGCCGTCGCCGACAACACCGCGACCGTGCCGGGGTCCGACACGTCCCGGTGGATTCAGGTCGCCACGCCTGGGGCACAAGGCCCGCAGGGCATCCCGGGCGTGCAGGGACTACAGGGAGTGCAGGGACTGCAGGGAGTGCAGGGCGCGACTGGTGCCCAGGGACCGACTGGTACCCAAGGACCAGCAGGTGCCCAGGGACCGGCAGGTGCTCAGGGTCAGAAGGGGGACACCGGCGCCACAGGGCCTCAGGGCGCGACCGGCGTCGCCGGCCCGCAGGGCCCGGTCGGTGCCACGGGCCCGCAGGGGCCCGCTGGTGAGGACGCGGCCGACGCCGATCCCGAAGTCGCGTCCCTGCCGGCTGGCTGCGACGTCGCCAGCCAACCGCTCGTCACCATCAAGGACGACGCAGGGTCCGCGGTTTTCGACGGCCGCGCCTTCTGCATCCAGGGCACCACGACCAACCGGTGGAACTACGCCGGTCTCGACCTCAACCTGGGCGCCGCCGTCAACACCATCGAGTACTACTCCCTGGTCGGCACCTCGCTGACGATCACCGTGCAGCTCGGTGCCATCGGAACCTGCACGGCCGCCACGGCCCCGTGCACCCGCCCAGGCGGCCTGACCTACCAGTTCACCGGATTCTTGTACGACGTCCAGACCAACGACACGAGCGAGGCCCGCAGCATCATCAGCCTGGTGTGGAACGCCATGACGCTGACCCGGGACGGCGCCGTCCTGTACCAGACCACCGCGCGGGGCGGCGGAAACGGCACCGGTGCCTGTCTCGACACGTCGACCACCCGGTGGCTCACCGTGTCGGGCATCGACGGCCCCGCGACCCACGCCCCCGGAGTCAGCCGCGTGTTCGACGTGATCGGCAGCGGCTACTGCCGCCACGTGGGCCACGATCTGGGCTTGGCCCAGCCGGGTGCAGGCCTCGGCAAGACCGTCGTCGATCCGCTTGTCGTGTCCCTCGCCGCGGACGGCAAGACGATGCCGCTGCTCCGTGCCTTCACCACAGGTCAGACCGTCACCGTGACCCTGGCGACCGGCGGCACGCCCGACGTCGCGTCGACGCAGTACAAGGCGACCACGAAGGTCACCGTGACGGGAACGATCACCGGGTTGACGCAAGGCGCAGGACCTGCGAACGAAGGCGAGACACTGTCCATCACCTACAGCAGCATCACAGTGTCCCGGCCTTCATCGACGAACCCCGGCTCGACGCTTCTGACCGTGCCGGCCTACACCTACAACCTGACCAAGAACATCACATGCCGCTCGACCTCATGTGGCTGAGCGACGGTGACCCGGCACCCGTCGCCGGCTCAGTAGGATCCGACGTCAGGATGGGCTCTGGTAGCGGGGGGTGACGACGGCGTGACGGACCGGACGCGACCTCGGCGCGGTCCGGTGAGCCGTCGCGCGGAAGCACGCACCGGCCTGATGGCGGCGGCGGGCGAGCTCATCGAGGCCCGGCAGTGGGCCGGCGTCACGATCCAGGATCTGACGGCGGCGGCCGGCCTGTCGCGGACGGCCTTCTACCAGCACTTCGACGATCGGGAGGATCTGCTGATCGCGATGCTGAGCGAACTCGGCCCGGAGCTGCACCAAACGGGTGGCCAGTGGCTCGACGGTGGCACCGCCGAAGACCCGGTGGCCGTCCACCGCCGTGGGCTCACCCAGCTGGTCGCCCTGTTCGTCCGTCATGGGCGAGTTCTCAAGGCGGTGTCCGACCTCGCCCCGATCGACGCACGGGTGGGCGATGCATGGCAGGCGCTGACCCAGGCCATCGTGGACGCGACAACTGCAGCGATCCGCCGCGACGTCCGAGCCGGGCGCAGTGACGTCACCGACCCTGCGCAGATGTCACGGGCGCTCAGCGCAACGACCCGTCACTACCTGCTTGTCAGTTTCGGTCAACGTCCGTTCGCTCGCCGCGCCCAGGTCAGCGAGACCCTCGTGCGCATCTGGACGCACACGCTCTACGGGTCATTGCCGACCACAGGCGTAGACGCCGCCGAGTGACCTGCGCACGTTCGTGGTCCTCAACGCGTCAACACCACAGACGCGTATGTGACTGGTGACGTCCTTTCCACCTCCGTCCTGGTCGGCGTGGGCGGCCCGATTCGCACCCCTCAGGACGTCGTGGCCGGAGCCCCATGTGTCGACCGTGTGCACCATGGTGGACCAAGAGTCAGGGCGTGCCCGTTGTGGGTCTGCGCCGCCCCAGAGGCGCGTCAACAGAACAATCCGTCTGCGCGACCGTCCAACAGCAGCGAGTCTCTCCCGGGCCGCCCAGATCGACGCCTCTTCGTGTCAAGGGCGCGACGACGGGCTGGGTTCTAGTCTGACTTCGGGCCCGGGAGTGACCTGTCCGAAGAGCCGGTGTCGGGGTGTGAGCCGGTCGCGCTGGAGTCAGAGTCGTGCCCCGGTTGTCCTCCCGGGCTCCCCTCTCGGCGCGGGGGGGCAGGTGTCGTTGACCATGGCCCGGTAGAGGGCGCTGGTGATCTGCCGCTTCAGCGATCGCAGCGCCATCTTGGGGCTCTGACCCTGGGCGATCTTGCGGTCGTAGTAGGCGCGGCCGATGCCGTCGCGGTGCGCGATCTGGGTGACCGCGACCAGCTGGACGGCGTAGTTCAATTGCCGGTTTCCCCCGACGCGACAGTCGAAACACCTGGTGCCGCAGCACGAGCACGCGAGCGTTCTGGGCCTGATCGCAGCCCGCGTCGCGTTCGAGGACGGCGAACCGTGGCTCGACGCCGTCATCGACCAGCTCGACCGCAACCGGACGCTGCTCGGTGAACTGCTGCGGGAGCGGTTGCCCGCCGCCCGGTGGACCCCACCCGAGGCCACCTACGTCGCCTGGTTGGACCTGCGTGGCCTCGGCCTGGGCGACGAGCCCGCCGACACCGTGCTCCGACACGGGCGACTCGCTCTGGGGCGGGGCCTCGACTACGGCGCACCCGGCGCTGGTCACGCCCACCTGAACTTCGCCACCAGCCCCGACAACCTCGAACTCGCCGTGACCCGCATCAGCTCAGCCGTCACCACGAGCAAGAACCACGCCTGAACATCCTGTGAGACGTGCCGATCGTCGTTGGTCAGCAGCAGCTGGGCTCTCGTGCAGCGGTCTTGCCGCTCGCCGACTGTGTGGCCCAGCGGTTTCTGGCCGACAAGACGTCACCGTGAGCGCCATCGGGGCGTGTCAGTCCATGATCAGGTGCTGGTGCCCGTCGATCGCTTCCCGGACGATGTCCAGCTGTCCGGCGTGGGCTGCCGTCTCGCCGATCACGTGGATGAGGATCTGCCCGACACTCTGCACCGGGCCGAGGAACGCCGGCCAAGCTTCGGGCGTCGAGTCGAGGTCGCGGGAGGACACGATCTCGTCGGTCTTCGCGCACTCTGTTTCGTACAGCCCGCGCACGTCCACCCCGTCACCCACGCTCCACGCGCCGTGTGGGTTCTCTTCGAAGTACTCCCAGGCCCGCCGATCGTCGGCAATGACCGCCTGGAACCACCACCGTTCGACGTCGAGTGCGAGGTGGTGCACTGCAGCAGCCGGCGCCCAGGTGGTCGGCGGCACTGGATCAGTCAGTTGCTCGTGGCTCAGACCTGTCAGCGTGGCCAACACATGCCGCCGTTGAGACTGGAGTTCGGCAAGCAGCAACGCGGTCGAGACCATGTCGCGGAGCCTAAGCGCATGGTCGAGAGGTCGCTGACCGGCGACGGGGTCAGGTGTGGGCTGGATGATGGCCGGATGAACCGCACCGACCGGCTCTACGCGCGCGTCGGGAAGTCGCGGGCCGTGGACCCGCGCCCGCGAAGTTCGTCCTGGCTGGCTCGTCGTTTCGAGGTCAGCATCCGCGCGATCGAGCGCGACCTGGACGGGCTTCGCGACGCGGGTGTCCCGAACTGGTCCGAACCCGGCCGCGGCGGTGGCTACGCGCTCGACCCCACGCACACCCTCCCGCCGCTGGCGTTGACCGCCGCAGAGGCTGCGTGAGACCGGGGTCGCACCTGACCCTCCGACACTTCTGTCGCACGGGGAACCGCGTAACGGACCGGTGGGGACGGCGAAGGAGCAGATTGGAAGATCTGTGCGAAGCCACGCGCCGACACCTGCCGCTCACATCGAGGCGTACGTGCGCTCCCTGATGTGAGGGGGAACAGCGGTCGAGGCGATCGCGATCGCTTCGACGGGCGTTGCCAGCACGCACGCACGACGACGCGACCCGGTGAGGGACGAGAACTTCGTCCTCCGCCGGGCCGCGTCACCGGTGCGAGCCCAGCAGGTCAGTCTGTGACGATCCGACCGGTGCTGACCGGGTCCCCCGTGATGGCGACTGTCGCCTTCAACGCCGTGCTGCGCTCGGACGGGCCGACGATGAGCGCGCGCGAGCCGGTGGCCGTGGTCCACCCGGCGGTGTCACTCCAGTACTGCAGCTGCCGGACCGGGATGTGCAGTGCCACCGTCTTGGTCTGGCCGGCAGCCAACTCGACCCGGCCGTAGGCGGCGAGCGCCTTCTTCGCGAATTGCACACCGGCCGGGGCGTCCTCCGGCGTTCCGAGGTACACCTGAGCGACCTCGTCGCCAGCTGTTGATCCGGTGTTGGTGACGCGGAAACTCACGTTCAGTCCACCGTCCGCGGCCCCCGAGCTCTGCAGGGAGGCGTAGGAGTAGGCGGTGTACGACAGGCCGTACCCGAACGGGTAGAGCGGAGTCTCGTTGGCGGCGTCGAAGTACCGGTAGCCGATGTCGATGCCCTCGGAGTACGTCGTCTGGCAGCCGTTGTAGTCGATCGATCCGTGCGCCGGCGCATCGGCCGAGGTGCAGACGCGCCCGCTGTCGGTGACGCCCCAGGAGCCGCGTTCGGGATGAGCCGCCTGGTGCGCAACCTCCTGGCCGATGTTCGCGGGCCAGGTGAAGGGCAGCTTGCCACCTGGGTTGACCGAGCCGAGCAGCACGTTGGCCGCCGCGACACCGGCCTGGTCGCCGCCGTAGAAGACGTCGAGCACGGACTTGACCTTCTTCAGCCACGGCAGGGCGATCGGCTGGTTCGCCTGGAGCACCACGACCGTGTTGGGGTTGACCGCGGCGATGTCGCTGATGAGCTGGTCCTGGCCGTCGGGCAGAGGAGCCGAGAGGTCGCCGTCGCCGGTGTTCCACGCGAACACCACGGCGGTCGACGCCTTCTTCGCGGCGGCGACCGCCGCGTCGTGGTTCGCCTTCTGCTGGGCGGGCGTCACCCACGCGAGCCGGACCTGCACCGAACGTCCGGACACGTCGGCGTTCTCGGCCACCGAGAGCGTGTGCGCTCCGGCCGTGAGCGTCACGAGGGTGCGGCCGTTGGCGAGACCGTCCGTGGTGGACGTCGGGGCGTTGCCGTCCGTGGGGTGGACGACGCCGTACCGCGGCGCCGAGGAGAAGCCCGCTCCGACCGTGGTCAGGGACTTGCCGTCCACCGTGAGGTTCGCGGTGCCACCGAGCGCCTGGATGTTGAGCCAGTATTCGCCCGCGCGCGGCGCGGTGAGCGTGCCGGTCCACGTCGCGTGGGCACCGACCGGCAGGGTGTTGCCCCGCGCGGTCGTGAAGTCCAATGTGCGAGCGACGGAGGTGGCACCGGTGTCGGTGTCCTCCTGCACCAACCCGGGCTTGCCGTCGTGCGAGAGAGCTGACGCGGGGACCGGGGTGCCGGTGAGGTCGTCACCGACGGCGTAGCGGATCGAGGCGTCGGTGCCGGCCGTCGCCTTCTGCATCGTGGCCAGGGCGCTGGGCTGCTGGGCGAGCAGGCCACCCGCCGCCTCACCACCGCTGTTGGTGGCGATGGTCTGGCCGGCGCCCGGGCCGATCAACGCGACGTTGGCCAGCGATGACGTGGTCAAGGGCAGTGTGTTGTCGGTGTTCTGCAGCAAGGTCGCGGCGTCCTCGGCCGTGCGGAGCACGGTGGACTCGTCGGCCTTGGTGTTGAGCGGGGTGACGGTGTGCTTCGACGCGCCGGTCAGCAGACCGAACTGGTCCATCTCGTAGAGCACACGGCCGGCCGCCTGCGTGACGCGCGATTCCTGCACCGCGCCGGACGCGATGGCCTGCTTCATGGCCGTGCTGTTGAAGAACCCGTGGCCGGGCATCTCGACGTCCATGCCCGAGTTGATGTAGATCGTGCCGTGGCTCGCACCCCAGTCGGAGTCGACGAAGCCCTTGAACCCCAGTTCGTTGCGCAGGATCTGCGTCAGCGTCGTGGAGTTGTCGCAGGCCTGGTAGCCGTTGACGGCGTTGTACGAGCACATCACCGAGGAGACGCCGGCGTTCACGGCGTCGGTGAACGGCTGCAGGTAGATCTCGTGCAAGGTCTGCGAGTCGACCTCGACGTCGTTGCCGCCGTCGTACGCGATGTAGTGCTTCACCTGGGCCATCTCGCCTTGGCTCTGGATGCCGGTGATCTCCTGCGCCCCGGTCTGCCCGGTGAGCAGCGGGTCCTCGCCGAAGGTGTTGAAGCCCCGGCTCCAGCTGGTGTCGCGGTCCATGTTGACGAAGGGTTCGAGGACGACGTCCTGTCCGAGGTCCTTGCCGTCACGGCCGATGACCACGCCGTTGGCCTTGGCGTCACTCTGACTCCACGTCGCAGCGACGCCCATGGTCGAGGTCATACCGGTCGAGTCCTGCCGGGTGATGACACCGGGGGGTCCGTCGGAGAGTTTCAGCGACGGGATGCCCAGGCGCGGGATGCCCGGGAGGTACCCCGCCTGGTACTGGTTGTCGGGGTTCGCAGCTTCGGACTGTCCCTCGATGAGGGTCAGCTTCTCGTCCAGAGTCATCTTGGCGAGCAGGGCGTCGACGCGTGCGTCACCCGTCACCGTCGGTGGGCTCGAGGCGGCGACAGCCGGTGTGGCACCGGCGATGAGGGCGCAGACGGTGGCGGCACCGATTGCGGCGCTGCCGGCCAGCGCGCGGCGACGTCGCACGCGGCGCTGGGGTGTGGAAGTTCCCACGGTTCTCCTTCGAGAGGTTCGGTCCGCGTCGCCGAACGCACCAAGCGCAGGGCGCACGACACGGGGATGGACGCGCGGCACCGTTCCGGAGCCGCGGCGGGCTGACGTTATGACCGTCAGAGAAGTTCCGTCAAGAGCCTTAAATGCGACCGAATATCGTCTCTTGCAGGCCTAATCCGACCCTGATCGAATCGAGGGTGGTCCTCGAACCCGGGTCGTTCGTCGCAGTCCGACTCCGCCGGTCGGAAGCGGCCCGGGTCGTCGATTTCCCTGCCTTGCTCGGCATGTTCACGACGCGTTCGTTCGAGGATCGGTGCAGCGACGCCGGCCGGCCCACCAGGTCGAGTGACGAGGCGTCGACCGCGTGCCGCGTCCTGTCCGTTCGCATTTCTGCCGGACAGCGGAAGAAACGCGCTACGTTCTCCCCGTGGACTCGACGGCCGCCCTCTCCTCCCGCCGCGCCCGTTCGCGCGGCGCCCTGTTACACGCTGTCGAACGCGGCCCCGGCCTCACCCGCGCCGAGTTGGCGACCCGCACCGGCCTCTCGACCAGCGCGGTCGCCGCCGGCGTCGCCGACCTCATCGCCGCGGGACTGGCGGTCGAGCAGACGGTGCGCACGCCGGTCCGGGGTCGGGGGCGGCCACCGACGATCATCCGGTCCGCGCGACCCGACGGTCGTGTGGTGGGCGTGGACTTCGGTCACTCCCACGTCCGGGTGGCTCTCGCCTCGGCGGACGGGACCGTGCTGCAGGAGGCGGCGGGAGTCGTCGACGTCGACGCCCACGCCGAGCAGGCCCTCGACCTCGCCGGGGAGTTGGTCGAGACGGTCCTCGACCGGGCCGGTGTCCCTCGTGAACAGGTTCGTGCCGTCGGAGCGGGGATCCCCGGACCGTTGCACCCGACCGGGAAGGTCGCGTCACCCACGATCCTGCACTCGTGGGTCGACCTGGATCCCGCCGCCGAGCTGCAGCGTCGACTCGGCCATCCCGTCGCCGTCGAGAACGACGCGGACATGGGCGCCGTGGGGGAACGCCGGTTCGGGTCAGCCGCCGGGTTCCGCGACTTCATCTACGTCAAGGCCTCGCACGGGATCGGCGCCGGGATCGTGCTCGGCGGGCGCATCTTCCGCGGCGCGACCGGCACCGCCGGCGAGATCGGGCACACCCAGTTGTCCGGCTCGGCGAACCGGTGCCGCTGCGGCAAGCAAGGATGTCTCGAGGCGGCGGTCTCCGTCACGGAGGTGCGACGCCAACTCGAGCACACCCACCTGCGCCCCCTCGAAGAGGACGAAGCCATCCCGTCACGCGTCCTCGAGGACCCGGTCGGAGCCCGCATCCTCGTGGACGCGGGACGCGTGGTGGGACGGATCGTCGCCGACGGGTGCAACTGGCTGAACCCACAAGCCGTGATCCTGGGCGGGGAACTCGGGCTCAGCGGAAGTGCCTTCGTCGAAGGAGTGCGCGATTCACTCGACCGGTACGCGCAGTCCTCGGTGGCCGCCGCTGTCACGGTGCTGCCGGGCGCCCTCGGAGTGCGTTCCGAACTCATGGGCGCCATCGCCGTCGCCTGGGACCACGCGGCCCGGTGAGCGACCGGAGCGCTTCTCCCCCGGGCCCGATTCTCACCATTCGCGGGACGGGCGAACAGACATCTTCCGGCCGCGCTGAACCAGTGCCCGACACGCACACACACCGCGAGCGCCCGCCCACAGATGTTGCGATCTGTGCGGAGCAGGGTGTGGTGGGACCACCGCACAGATCGAGGCGTACGCGTGCGTTCCGTGCACGCGGCGCTCCCCCGGACCGAGGCGCCAGCGCGCTTCCGTGCACGGGCGGTGGCCAACGTCCAAGGGCCACCTCAGCCTGTGCCCGACCGCGTCTCGACGCAGAACGAGGAGGCGAAGTCCTCAACGGCCGCCTCGTGCGGCACGAGGTCGGTGAGTCGTGGACCGCGCGACCTGGGTGGTCGCAGCAGGATCAGCCTCTGCCTCGGCAGAGTGGGGAATGCCATCGCGAATGGCATCGATGGCGACGCGCGCGAGCGGCGTCAGATAGCCCCCATCGCGGGTGATCAGAGCAATGCCTTCGGCGAGGTGCATGCCACGGACCTCGACGGTGCGCAGACGGCCGGCGGCGACGTCGTCGGCCACGGCGTAGGCGGGAATCAACGCAACCCAGTGGTTCGCCGCGACCGCTCTCTTGATGGGTTCCGCGTGCCCCAGGCGCAGGACCACGTCGAGGTCGAGAACCCCGTGCGCGCGCAGCTGCCGAGCGAGCATCCGGTGGTACGTGACCGGTTGTGGGACCCCGACGAAGGGCAACGCCGCAAGCTCCGAGATGCCGATGGCCGCGCCGGTGGGTGGTCCGTCGGGGCTGGCGCACAGGACCAGGGGCTCGTCGCGGAGCCGTTGGGCGTGGAGGCCGCTGGTGTCGAGGTCGTCGTCCCACGTCACCACCGCGAGGTCCGCGGTCCCGATCGCGACCGAGCGCAACGCGGTTGCCGGTTCGCCGATGTGGACGGTGATGTCGGCACCGGGTCGATCCCGCAGCAGGCGGGTCATGATCGGCGGGAGCAGGTAGCTCCCTATCGCCATGCTCGAGGCGACCCGCAGCGATCCGGTCGTGCCGGCGGCCAGCTGCTGCACGTCACGACCGACCTGCTCGGAACCGGCGAGCACCTCCTCGGCCCACGCCGACACCCGGCGGCCGGCTTCGGTGAGTTCCAGGCGGTTGCCGGCGCGAACGAAGAGCGCGGCCCCCATCGCCTTCTCCAGCGACCGCAGCTGGGCGGAGACCGCCGGCTGCGCCACGCCGAGGATCTCCGCGGCCCGGGTGACCCCGCCGTTCTGCACGATCAGACGGAAGACCTCGAGCTTGTGGAGCGAGATGTGGGTGTCCACAGGGCTTCCCTTCGCCGTCGAGTGCGCTGCGGTCGACGCCGTCAGCATCGCACATCGCTTATGCCTATATCGAAGGATTGGTGCTGGCGTTATGGGCTTGGGGTTTCTACGGTTCGAGCAAGCGACGGCCGTGCCCTGACCACCAGCGCACACCTCGACCTTCCGACGAACCGGAGGCGCGCGATGACGCGTGCGGCAGAGCAGTTGTTCGACCCGACCTCGCCGAGCTTCTACGCGAACCGGCATGCGGTCTACCGGACCATCCGCGACGAAGCACCACTCCTGGAGCTCCCCGCGCCGGTCCCGATGGTGATGGTCTCCCGGTTCGCCGACGTCGACGCCACCCTGCGTCACCGCGACGTCCGCGCCCGGCCGGTCGACGCGGGCCCACCGCCGTGGCTCGGGACCGGCGCGGCAGCGGACATGTACGCGGGTCAGATGCTGTTCACCGACGCGCCCGAGCACACCCGGATGCGGCGGACCACCACACCCGCCTTCCGACCCCGCACCGTGACGGCGTTGCGTGACGCCGTCGAGAAGGCCGTGGACGAGCGCATCGACGTCCTGCGCGAGATGGGGACCTTCGACGCCGTCACCGATCTGGCCGAACACGTGCCTGCGGCGGCGGTGTGCAGCATCCTCGGGATCCCCTCGGCCGACTGGCCCCAGCTGATCCGCGGTGCCGTCGACTTCGTGGCGGTGCTCTCGCCGATCCCGCTCACCGAGGATCAGTTCGACCGGGCCGAGCGCATCTCGCGGTGGTACCTGGACTACTTCGCCGACTTGGTCGCCGACCGACGTCGTCATCCCCGCGGCGACGACGACTTCCTGACCGCGTTGACCCGCAGCGCCGACGAGACCGGGGACCTGACGGAGAACGAGCTGCTGGTGACCGCCCATTCCGTGCTGAACGCCGGCTTCGAGACCACCATGAGTGCGCTGGCCAACGGGTTGCAGGCGATGTTGTCGCAGCCCGAGCAGTGGGCGGCTCTGGTCGCGGACCCCGACCTCGCGCCCACGGCGGTCGAGGGGTGCCTGCGGTGGGAGGCGCCGGCCCAGTTGTTCACCCGGTTCGCACCGGACGACCTCGAACTGCCCAGCGGCACCGTGGCCGGGGGGACGTCGATCGTCGTCGCCGCGGCCGCGGCCAACCGCGACGAACGCCGGTTCGAGAACCCGGACGCGTTCGACCTGGGCCGCGACGACATCGCCCATCTCGCGTTCTCGGCCGGACGGCACATGTGCATCGGCGCGCACCTGGGCCGCATGGAACTCGACATCACGTTCCGCAAGCTCGCCGCCGCGTTCCCCGAACTGCGCCTCGCCGGCGACGACACCGGGACCCGCGAACCCAACCCCGTCTTCCCGACGCTGCGGCACCTGCCCGTCGCGACCGCATGAGGATCGCCCGGTTCCTCGCCGACGGAGCCGCGCACTTCGGCACCGTGACAGCCGACCGCGTGACCGCGGTGGACCACCGCGTCAGCAGGTTCGCCGACCTCGTCGCGCACCCGGACGAGGGTCACGCCCGGGTTGGCGACGCTCAGTGGGACGTCCACACCGTCCGCTGGCTGCCGCCGTTCGACAACGACGCCAAGATCATCTGCGTCGGCTTCAACTACGCGTCCCACGCCACCGAGGTGGGACGGGCCGGCGCTGCGCGCCCGACGCTGTTCCCACGGTTCCCGGACTCGTTCGTCGGCTCCGGTGAGGCGGTCGTGCGTGGCCGTGACGCCCACGCCCTGGACTGGGAGGGCGAGGCCGGTCTCGTCATCGGCACCTACGCCCGCCGCGTCACCCCGGAGACGGCCCTGCAGTACGTCGCCGGTGTCACCTGCCTGGCCGAGAACAGCGAGCGGGAGTGGCAACAGCACACGGCCCAGGTCACGGCGGGGAAGAACTGGCACGCCAGCGGCGGCGCCGGGCCGTGGATCACCACTCTCGAGGGCCTCGCGTTCCCACTGCGGGTGACGACCCGGCTGAACGACGACGTCGTCCAGGACGACAGCACCGACCACCTCAGCCACGACTTCGCCGCGTTGATCAGTTACATCAGCACGTTCACGCCGCTGCGGCCGGGCGACGTCATCGCCACCGGCACACCAGCCGGCATCGGGTTCCGGAAGGACCCACCCCGCTACCTGCGACCGGGCGACCGACTCGACGTCGAGGTCTCCGGTGTCGGCCGACTGCACCACACCGTCGTCGACGAGAGCACCTCCCACCCCGGCCCGTCCGTCCTCACCAGCACATCAGGAGACACCCGATGACCGCCACCGCCGCAGGCCACTCCACCGCCCGGTTCGACGACCTCTCCCACGAACACCTGCCGACTCCCACCCCGTGGGCGCCGCTGAAGGTGACCCGAGCCCAGATCGACGCGGAGATCGAACGCCTCGCCGCCGCACCCGCCGGCGTGGGCGGCCGACGGGTCTCGTCGATCGTGCACCCGGAGGCCACCGCGCCCGGTCTCGGGTTCGCCCCCGGGGTCCGCGTCACCCTCGAGGTCCTCAAGCCGGGGGAGTCGACCGTCGCCGTCCGCCGCAACAGCGGTCAGGTGTCGATCGGGATCCGCGGCACCGGCACCGTCACCACCGGCGAACGACGCATCACGCTGGGTCGCTGGGACGTCACCAACGTGCCCTCCATGCAGCCCCACACCAGCCGCAACACCGGCGACGACCTGTGGGTCCGCCTCACCTACTCCAACGAACCACTCCTGGAGAAGCTCGGCGCCGCGTACTCCGAGACCGTCACCGAAGGCGGGACCACCCGCACCTCCCTCGGCGACCCCGACGCAGCACCGCCCGGGACGTTCAACCGCCACACGGCACCGGACCACGAGGTCTCCCCGTTCGGCTCCCGGCTGCGCGGTTACGAGTTCATCACCGACATCGAGCCGGTGGACAGCAACGCCCACCACTGGCCCTGGGCCGAGGTGTCGAAGCACCTCTCGCACGAGGTCGGCGACGGAAAGCGGACCATCATGGCGTTGGTCAACCCGGCGACCCAACGCCGCAACGGCGCCACCCACAGCTTCTTCGTCACCGCGACGCTCATGCCTGCAGGCACACCGCCGCGCCCGGCGGACCTGCCCGGCCACCGGCACAGCTCGATGGCCATCAACTACCACTTCCTCGGCTCGGGAACGAGCGTCGTCGACGGGCAGATCATCGACTGGGAAGCCGGCGACCTGCTGCTGTCGGCCCCGAGCTGGCGCGAGCACGCGCACAGCTCGGGCCCGGAGGGCCTCGGCGCCTTCACCGTGCAGGACCACCCGTTGCACATCGGCATGGAATCGCTGATCTGGCAGGAAGACCTGAGCGGGCCCATCCTGACGCTGGGTTCCGAGCAGGGCCTCACCGGGTACGTCGGCCCCCGCGAGGCCGGCCGGTGACCGACACACCCGCCGTGTTCCGCGAGGCCGACGTCACGGCAGCTCTCGACCTCGCAGCGGTGACCGACGCGGTCGAGGCCGCGGTGGCGGCCGAGGCGGCCGGCCGGGCCCGCAACATCGACAAGACGATGACGACGTGGGACACCGCCAGCAGCGCCCACTCCCTCGGTGCGGTCGACACCGCGTCCGGGACGGTGGCGTTCAAGTCCTGGGTCAACACGCCGGCCGGCGCCTCGGCCGTCGTCACCGTCTTCGACGCCGCCGACGGCCGGCTGCTGGCCGTCGTCGAGGCGGGCGCCCTCGGAGCGTTGCGCACGGCAGCGATCAGCGCGGTCGCCACGCGGTGGCTCGCGCGACCGGACGCCACCGAGGCAGCGGTCGTCGGCAGCGGACGTCAGGCCCTGCGCCAGGTCGAAGCCGTCGTGTCGGCCCGGCCGATCCGCGCCGTGCGGGTGTGGAGTCCGAGCGTGGAGCACCGTGCAACGTTCGCCCGGCAGGTCACCGACCGGGTCGGCATCGCCGCCGCCGCGAGCGCCTCCCTCGACGAGGCCGTCGACGGGGCGGACGTCGTCACCCTCGTCACCCGGGCCCGCGAACCGTTCCTGCGCGCCGACGCGCTGTCCCCAGGCGCGCATCTCAACGCGGTGGGGGCCATCCTGCCGCGCAACGCCGAGTTCGACCCGGCGTTGCTGCACCGGAGCCGGCTGACCGTCGTCGACAACCTCCCCAACGCGCAGCGGTCCTCCCGCGAACTACGCGAGCACTTCGGCGAGGACTGGTCGACGGTGCGCACGCTGGGCGAGGTCGTCACGGGCGCCGCGAAACGCGCCGACGACGACCCCGGTCCCACCGTGTTCAAAGCCCTCGGCATGGGCCTGGCCGATCTGGCCGCGGTCACCGCCTTCCTCCGCGTGGTCCAGCCCGAGCGATTCGAGGCAGCATGAAGTTCCGTCACGACCCCGCCCGTCACCTGCGGGGATCCATCGCGCCACTCGTCACGCCGTTCACCGCGGACGGCGATCTCGATCTCGACGGCCTGAAGCGGCTCACCCGGTGGCAACTGGACTCCGGGTCGCACGGCATCTCCATCGGCGGATCCACCGGCGAACCGTCGTCGCAGTCGGTCGCGGAACGGATCGCCGCGATCCGCGCCGTGGCCGAGGAGGTCGCCGACTCCGTGCCGTTCCTCCCCGGCACCGGATCGGCCAAGCTCGACGAGACCCTCGAACTCACCGCGGCCGCGCGTGACGCCGGCGCCGACGCGGTCCTCGTCATCACGCCGTACTACGCCCGACCGACCCAGGAAGGCCTGTACCGCTGGTACACGACAGTGGCGCGTGACTTCCCCGATCTGCCGGTGATCGTCTACAACGTGCCGTCACGGACGGCAGTCGACGTCGCCCCCGACACGATGGCCCGGCTGTTCCGCGACAACGCCAACATCGTGGGGATCAAGGAGACGACGAAGGACTTCGAGCACTTCTCCCGGGTGCTGCACCTCGTCGGGCCTGAGTTGCTCGTGTGGTCGGGCATCGAGTTGCTCGGACTCCCCCTGCTCGCCCTCGGCGGGGTCGGCACGGTCAGCGCGGTCGCCAACCTCGCCCCCGCGGCGGTCGCCCGCATGTACGAACTGTGGACAGCAGGCGACCACGCCGGCGCCCGGGATCTGCACTACCGCCTGCACCCTCTCGTCGACGCGCTGTTCGTCGAGACGAACCCGGCACCGGCCAAGTGGGTGCTGACCGAGAAGCTCGGTCTGTTGGGGTCCGACCACGTCCGCGAGCCCTTGGCGCCGCTGAGCCCAGGGGGCCGCGCGCGCGTGGAGCAACTCCTGGCGCAGGCCGGGGACCTGCTGGTCCGACCCACCCTCGACGTTCTCGCGTCCCGTTGACCGCCGCCGAGAAGTCGGCCCCGAGCGGCTGCCCGGTGGTCACGTTCGATCCGTACGATCCCACGCTCACCCACCCCGCGGTGTGGCCGGCTTACGAGGACCTCCGTGACGCGGGGGCGGTCTGCCGGTCCGACAGCCACGGTGGCTTCCACCTGATGGGCCGGTTCGACGACATCCGCGCCGCTCTGCGGGACCCGATCACGTTCTCCTCCGCCTCCGGTCACCGCATCCCGACCGACGGAAGCCAGAAGTCCGTCCCCATCGACTTCGACCCACCGTTGCACACTGCATACCGCCGGCTGCTGACCCACGCGCTCGACCCCGCACGGGTCAGGGCGTTGCAACCCTTCCTGCGGGCGACCATCGAGCGCCTCGTCGACGACTTCATCGCCGCCGGTGGTGGCGACTTCGTGAACGCGGTCGCCCTGCCGCTGCCGTTGCAGGTCCTGGTCGAGGTGGTCGGTTTCTCACCGGACACCGTCGGCCGCTTCCGTCGCATCACCGAGGACCTGTGGGGCGACATGACCGCGATGACGTTCACCGAGGCGGCTGCCGCGATCTACGCGTTGATGGCCGAGGAGATCGCCGACCACCGGGAACGGCGCCCCGACGACTTCGTCACATGGCTGCTGTCGGCCGAGGTCGACGGCCGCCCCCTGCGCGACGACGAGATGGCCGGCAGTCTCGCGTCACTCGCGGTCGCCGGGCACGAGACGACGATGAACGCGGCCAGCACCATGGTCCACCTGCTGGCCGAGCGACCAACCCTGCAGGAGGCGCTGCGGGAGGCACCCGAGCGCGCCCCCGACTTCGTCGAGGAGATGCTCCGGCTGCGCAGCCCGGCGCAGAACTTCGCCCGCCGCACGACCCGTGACGTCGAGGTGGACGGACACGTCATCCCGGAGGGGTCCGGGGTGCTGCTGTCGTACGCAGCGGGCAACCGCGACGACCGCCACTTCCCCAGCCCGGACGAGTTCGACATCGACCGGGCGAGTCGCGGGCACCTGGCGTTCGGGTGGGGAATCCACCAGTGCGTCGGCGCGGCACTGGCCCGCTCGGAACTTCGTCTACTGGCGGAGACGCTCGCCGCCCGCGCGCCTTTCACGCTCGACGGCGAAGTCGTCTACAGCAGCCTCCAGGGCGGCAACCACCTCGGTCCGACGTACCTCCCGATCCGCTTCACGAACCACTGACCGCCGAGGAGACAACCGTGCCCATCACAGTCCGGATCGACGAAGCCGTCTGCAACGGTTACGGCAACTGCGTCATGGCCGCGCCCGCGGTGTTCGACCTCGACCCCGCGACCAACATCGCCGTCGTCCTGCCCGGCCACCCCGTCGAAGCCGACGAGCCAGCGATCGACGATGCGATCGCCGACTGCCCGGTACAGGCCATCCTGGCCAGCAGGACGTGACCGCACCGACGGTCATCGTCGGTGGCTCGGTCGCCGGGATCCGTGTGGCCCAACTGTTACGCCGTGGCGGCGACGACGGACCGCTCATCGTGCTCGACTCCGAGAGCGGCGATGCCTACGACAAACCGGCTCTGTCCAAGGCGGTGCTGGCTCCCGGCGGTGCGACACCGCCCGTTCTGGCGACGACGGTCGAGCTGTCCGCAGCCGGTGTGGAGCATCGGACCGGGGTTGCTGCTCGTCGACTGGACCTCACTGCGAAGCAGGTCGTGCTCGCTCACGGCGAGCGGGTGAGGTACGGCCGGTTGGTCGTGGCCACCGGCGCCTCGCCGCGACGACTACCGGCGTTGGAGAGTGAGTCCGGCGTGCACCACCTGCGCACCCGCGACGACGCACTCGCGCTGGCGGCCGCCTTCGACGGCGGGCCGAGGGTCGTCGTGGTCGGGGGCGGTTTCATCGGCCTCGAGGTCGCAGCCGCAGCCCGGTCCCGCGGTCTGCACGTCACGGTCCTCGAAGCGTCGTCGCACCTGCTGCAACGAGTCCTACCGCGCGCCATCGGCCACGAGTTGTACGGAACGCACCGCGACCACGGAGTGGACGTCCGCTGCGGGACAACCGTGGTCAGCACCGTCGGTGACAGGCGCGTCGAGGCCGTCGAAGTGGCCGACGGCACCGTCCTCCCCGCCGACCTCGTGGTGGTCGGCGTGGGGGCGGTTCCCAACACGGCCTGGCTCGAGGAGTCTTCGTTGCCGATCAGCGACGGCGTGATGTGCACCGAGCAACTGAAGGTGTCGGGGACCGACGACATCTGGGCTGTCGGCGACGTCGCCCGCTGGTACAACCCCCGGTATCGGACCCTCCAGCGGGTAGAACACTGGACGACCGCCCGTGAACACGCCTCGATCGTCGCGGCCAACCTCCTGTCGGACCGTGCAGGGACGCACCGATCGTGCGATGCCGTGCCCTACGTGTGGTCCGACCAGTTCGAACACCGGGTCCAGCACGTCGGTGTCATCCCGCCCGGCGCGATCACCACGGAAGTTCTGATCCACGACCGCCGCGGAAGGCTGTTCACCCATCACGGCGCTGACGGCATGATGCAGGCCGCCACTGCCATCGACGCGCCTTTCGAACTCTTGCAGATCCGTCGTGATCTGCAGCGGCAGCGGGGCTACGCGATCGCCTAGATCGTCGACAGCAGCGGTCGCTCCCCCAGATCGACCGCCGTCGTGTGCACTCTCCCCTCTCGCTCATCCTTCGCGTTCCACGGGTCTGTTGCCTCGCGTCGACACGCATCAGACCCGGCGCAGGGAGGTTGTTCCGACCGAACGTGCGACGGACGCACGACAACCCACATCCAGACGTCTGCGTGCGGAGGGCTCGTACACGTGGCGATGGCAGCTCGAGGTGGCCCCGGGGTGCAGTCTCGGTCGGCTCCGGTGGCGGATGTGCTCTTGGTGCTGCGTGACGAGCACGCCGTGCCGTCGTGAGGGAACAGCCTGATCTCGACGGTTGTGGTCCGTCCAGCCACTAGAGTTCGCGAAGGCGATCGTCGTTGCTGGGTCGCTCGACGCGCGAGCGCGTGCGTCGGCTCGCGGCTCGGTTCGCGGCCGAGCGTCGGTGGAAAGGAGCGTGTTCTCCATGGCGACGAGCGCCCCGGTCGACGGGTTCATCCTGAGTTTCGACCGTCTGGGAACGGTGGGTCGGCCGCCGGTGGTCCTGCTCCATGGTTGGCCTGGGGACCGGACGGACATGGCGTCCGTCGCCGAGAGGCTCGGGGACGAGTTCGACGTCGTCGTGCCGGACCTGCGCGGTTTCGGCGCCTCGGACAAGCACCTCCGCGACCCCGTCGACCACTACGGTCTGGCGGCCCAGGCCCGGAGTGTCACAGGACTGATCGAAGAGCTGGGGCTTTCCCACGTCGTGCTGGGCGGTTACGACATCGGCAGCAGGGTCGGTCAGCAGCTCGCGAAGGACAGGCCCGACCTGCTCAGCGCCATGGTCATCACGCCTCCAGCTCCAGGCGTCGGGTCACGGATTCTCAGCGAAGGCCCGATGCGCGAGTTCTGGTATCAGTCCTTCCATCGTCTCGACCTGGCCGAGAAGCTCCTCGACGGGAAACCGCATGTTGTACGGGACTATCTGGAACACTTCTGGACCCACTGGTCCGGCCCTGACTTCATCGTGGACGCCGCCCGGCTCGAGCACCTGACGACGGCATATGGCCCCGCCGGCGCGTTCGTCGCGTCGATCGGGTACTACCGAGCGGCCGGAGACGTCGTGGCGCGCTACCTGAGCGAGACGGTCCCCGACGAGAAGATCACGGTCCCCACGACGTTCCTGTGGGCTGAGCACGACCCCCTGTTCCCGAGCGCCTGGTCCGACCGTGTCGACGAGTTCTTCGCGCAGGTCACCGTGCAGCCCGTGGATGGGGTCGGCCACTTCGTCCCGGTCGAGGCGCCCGACACCTTCGCCGCCGCCATCGTGCGAGCAAGCACGTGAGCCTCGACCCGGTTGCGCCCGACCAGCACCCGCGACACGGCTGATTCGAGGTTGCCGTGAGCGGACGTGGACGGTCGGGACGCCGCCGAGCTGCTCGAAGGCGTGGACGTGCCCTCTGAGGAACGCCTCCCGGCCCGACAAGGTCCGTCTGATGCTGAACCACGCGCCGCAGAACCTGCTGCCCTGCGATCGTCGTGACTCAAGCGGATGGGGAGAACGAGCGGACGTAGGCCAGCGCCGCGGTCATCGACACGCGGAACGGCGTGACGTCACCCAGGGTCCGACTGAGGTTGACACCTCCCTGCAGGCCCGCGAGCAGCGCGTACGCGAGGTCGTCGAGGTCGGCGTCAGGGCGTAGTTCGCCTCGTGCCCGCATCCGGGTCAGACCTTCGAGCAGCACGCCTTTCCAGCGTAGGAACCCCGCGGTGAGGTCCTCGCGGGCGGCCGCGTCGCCGGTGGCGAGTTGGCCGGCGAGGGTGTTCAGGGTGCAGTCACCTCGTCCACCGTTCTCTTCTCCGCGTGCGACGGCGGCGTCGGCCCACGCCTGCAGAGCGTCGAAACTGTCGAGCGGGCCGAGATCGGGCACACCGCCGACCGCGTCGGCTTGCCGGGTGATCACCGCGCGGATGAGGGCCTGTTTGCTGTCGAAGTAGTGGTAGAGCTGTGACCCGCTGACGCCCGCAGCGGCCCGAACCTGTTCGGTGTTCGTCCCGGCGACACCGTGTTCGGCGATGAGGCGGGTCGCTGCCTCGACGATGCGGTCACGGGTCGCTTGCCCACGGGCGGTGAACCGCCGCGGTGCCGCTTCGTCGCTCACGCAGCCGATCGTACCGCGGTACTGGGTTGTCCAACCCAGTTTCGACTGCTACAACTGGGTTGTCCAACCCACTCCGGCCCGAAGGTCCTCGCATGTCGACACACACCACCCTGCACGGCCAGACCGCCCTGGTCACCGGTGCAACCGCGGGCATCGGCCGGGCCACCGCCCTGGAACTCGCCGGTCTCGGCGCGGACGTCGTCGTCCACGGCCGGGACGTCGCGCGGGGTACCGACGTGGTCGACGAGATCACGGCGCTCGGCAGTGCAGGCCGCTTCGTCGCCGCCGACCTCACCGACGCCGACGACGTCGCTCGCCTCGCCGCTGCGGCGGGCACAGTCGACATCTTGGTCAACAGCGCCGGGGTCTACGCGTTCACAGCCACACCGGACACCGACGTCGCGAGCTTCGACCGGCAGTTCGCGATCAACACCCGCGCACCGTTCCTGCTGGTCGCAGCGATCGCTCCCCGCATGGCGGAACGCGGACACGGGTCGATCATCACGATCAGCTCCACGGCCGCGACCTCACCGGCCCCGATCGGCGCCGCGTACGGCGGGTCCAAGGCGGCTCTCGAACTGCTGACCCGATCGTGGGCAACCGAGTTCGCACCCCACGGCGTTCGCGTGAACGCAGTCTCCCCGGGCCCCGTACGGACGGCCGGGACCGTGGCGATGCTCGGCGAACACGTCGAGATGCTCGGCCGCGGCAACCTGCGAGGACGGGTCGGCGAACCGGAGGAGATCGCCCAGATCGTGGGGTTCCTCGCCTCACCCGCCAGTTCGTACGTCAACGGATCGATCCTGGTCGCAGACGGCGGTGCACTGAGCACCATGCCCGCGTGATCGGGGCCGGCCGAGATCAGAACCGTTGATCTGCGCGGACAGTGACGCCCTCGACCGGCGCCCACAGCGAGGCGTCGGCGCGGCTGGGGCGTCATCGCAGACGCTGCCGGTCGAACGGGCGTCGGAGTTCGAAGCCAGACGCCCATCCCCCGAAAGCCACCGGGGCGAGCTGTCGGCGCCCCGAACGTCGCTCGCATCACCCGGGCAGCACCTCGGGGCCCGCTCGGGGCGGCGTGGCGGTCTCGAGAGGCGCGGTCGTCCGTGCTCGAGCCGTCCGACGACTCCCGTGGTGGCAACGTCCGTCCCCGACAACCGGCGCGGCCGGCGCTGGTGACACCGCGGCCGTGCAGGGATCGGACCGCGAGATCGCGCCGTCTCGGACGGTGCCGTCGTTCCGCGGGGGTCCGGTCGACGGCACCGCCGTCGTGATCATCGGCGCCAGGTCGAGGCCACGCGAGCGGAGAAGCGATGTCGGCCACACGCTGTTAGCTCCCTGTTACTCCGGGTATCACCTCTTTGCTGGCGTCGTTCGGGGGATCGAGGTTCCAGCGCACGGGGAAGAGGCTCGGCCGGTCGCCGTCGGGGGACCGCGACCGGCGAGCCCTCCCGATCTGGTCCCGAACTCCGACCGACGTGCTCATCGTGATCCGTGTGTCGGTCGAAGCCTGCACAGCGAGGGTCGCGCGATCCCCGAGACGCAGCAGCCGGCGTGGTCCACCCCGGGAAAACGGGGTGTCGCAGTCAGCCGTCGAGCGGCCCGGCGGCTTGGTGAGCCTGGTCCGGGGCTCGGCGTCGGCGGGACGGAGCGCCACCGGCGTGTGTCACCTCCCGGCTACCGGCCGGGCGGCCCGACCTCGGTGAGCAGAGCTCGGACGCGACGCTGGATGTCGTCGCGCACCGGGCGGACCTCTGCCAGCGGGAGACCGGCGGGATCGGTGAGGTCCCAGTCCTCGTAGCGCTTACCGGGGAAGACGGGGCAGGTGTCGCCACACCCCATGGTGATGACGACGTCGGCGGTCTCGACGGCGTCGACCGTGAGCAGCTTGGGCTGCTCGCTCGTGATGTCGATGCCGACCTCGGCCATGGCAGCGACGGCGACGGGGTTGATCTGGTCGGCAGGCTGCGACCCGGCGGAGCGGATCTCGACGGTGTCGCCGGCGAGGTGGGCGAGCCAACCAGCGGCCATCTGCGACCGGCCGGCGTTGTGGACGCAGACGAACAGCACGACCGGCTTGACGCTCATGACGGCTCCAGGTGGGCGGACCGGTCGACCGCGGTCGACCAGGTGAGAGCGCGTCGTAGCCGGAGCGCCACGTAGACCAAGGCGACGAGCACGGGCACTTCGATGAGCGGACCGACGACACCCGCGAGGGCCTGGCCGCTGGTGACACCGAAGACGCCGATGGCGACGGCGATGGCGAGCTCGAAGTTGTTGCCCGCGGCGGTGAACGCCAGGGTCGAGGTCTTGGCGTAACCGAGGCGCAGGCGGTGGCCGAGGGCGAAGCTGCCGCCGAACATGACCGCGAAGTAGACCAACAGCGGCAGGGCGATCCGCGCGACGTCCCACGGACGGCTGGTGATCGTTGCACCCTGCAACGCGAACAGCACCACGATCGTGAACAGGAGTCCGTAGAGGGCGAACGGGCTGAGACGAGGGAGGAAGCGGTTCTCGTACCAGTCGACGCCCTTGGCACGTTCGCCGATGATGCGGGTGGCCAACCCCGCAGTGAGCGGGATGCCGAGGAACACCAGTACCGACACCACGATGGTGCCGACGGAGAAACCGGCGGTGACCTGCTCGAGGCCGAGCCAACCCGGCAGCACCTGCAGGTAGAACCAGCCGAGCAGACCGAACGCGACGATCTGGAAGACCGAGTTGATCGCCACCAGCACGGCGCCGGCTTCACGGTCGCCGCAGGACAGGTCGTTCCAGATCAACACCATGGCGATGCAGCGGGCCAGGCCGACGATGATCAACCCGGTGCGGTAGGTCGGCAGGTCAGGCAGCAGCGCCCACGCCAGGGCGAACATCAACGCCGGGCCGATCACCCAGTTCAGGATCAACGAGGTGACGAGCAGGCGGCGGTCGCTCGTGACGCGGTCGAGCTGGCGGTAGCGGACCTTGGCCAGCACCGGGTACATCATGACCAGCAGGCCGATCGCGATGGGCAGGCTGACCGACCCGACACGCACGGCGTCGAGTCCGTTCGCGAGTCCGGGGACGGCCCGGCCGAGGCCGATTCCGGCGGCCATCGCGGTGACGATCCAGACCGGCAGGAACCGGTCGAGTCGCGAGAGTCGGGCGAGGACCGGGGCGGCGTCACCCGCGACCGGACGATCGGAGACGACGTCGCTCACGTGGTGCCCGACGCCCGGGGCTTCGTGGCGCGGACGATCGCCGAGTGCATCTGCGGCGCGGCCTCGTGGGTGTAGACGACCTCGGCGTCGACGAACCCGACCGCGGCGAGGCCCTCGAGGTACTCGGTCCGCAACAGGGCGCCGGCGATGCAGCCGACGTAGGAGCCGCGTTCGGCCCGCTCGGCGGGGGTGAGGTGGTCCTCGGCGACGACGTCGGAGATGCCGATCCGCCCACCCGGCGTCAGGACCCGGTACATCTCGGCGAGCACGGCGGGCTTGTCCGTGGACAGGTTGATCACGCAGTTGGAGATGACCACGTCGACCGTTGCATCAGGCAGCGGGACGTCTTCGATGGTGCCCTTGAGGAACTCGACGTTGGTGGCGCCGGCCTTGGTCCTGTTGGCCTCGGCGAGGGTGAGCATCTCGTCGGTCATGTCGACGCCGTAGGCGAAACCGGTCGGTCCGACCCGCTTCGCGGACAGCAGCACGTCGATGCCGCCGCCGGATCCCAGGTCGAGCACCCGTTCGCCCGCGCGCAACTCCGCCACGGCCATCGGGTTGCCGCAGCCGAGACTCGCCGCGACCGCCTCGGCCGGCAGCTCCCCCTGCTCATCGGCGCCGTAGAGGGCTGCCCCGAACGCGGCGTCGACCTCGGATCCCCCGCTGTCGCAGCACGACGCGTCGGCCGCAGCGACATCGTCGCCGGCGGCGGGGGTGCAGCGCAGGTCGGCGTCGACGACGCCCAGCGCGCTGCGGCCGGTGCTGGTGACCGCATCGGCGGCTGCCGCGTAGCGCTGGCGGACCAGCTCGCGGACGTCCGCGACGGTGAGGTCGGTCATGACACTCTCCTATCGACGTGCTTCGATGCATGGAGCCTGATCGACGGATCGACGTTTGTCAATCGGTGTGCCACTATGGCGACATGCCCACCGGCGTCCGCCTCCCGCTCGTGCCTGTTCCGGCCGCCGACGTCGACGCCCCGTGCTGCAGCACCATCACCAGCGGTGTGCTCGAGGCCGTCGAGGCCGAACGGCTCGCCCGCAGCTTCAAGGCCCTCGGTGACCCGACCCGTGTGCGGCTGCTGTCCCTCATCGCCGCAGCCGACGGTCGTGAGGCCTGCATCTGCGATCTCACGGAGCCGGTCGGGCTGTCGCAACCGACCGTCAGTCACCACATGCGTCAACTGGTCGACGCCGGTCTCGTGACCCGCGAGCAGCGCGGCAAGTGGGCCTACTTCGCCGTGGTCGACGACGCGCTCAGCTCGCTGAGTCGGGTGCTCGACCCGGCACGCCTCACCGCCTGACGAGGCTCACCGGTCAGGCTCGAGGACTCGCGCCTCACCGTCGCCGGTTGCGGTACTCCTCGCTGGCCCGTCGGACCTCGCGGTCGAGGCGTTGCAGGACGGGCAGGGGTTCGCCGTTGGCCAGGGCGTCGTCGAAGTCGGAGCTGGCCTCGGCCCAGCGGTGCCGTGCGATGGCGGCGGCTTCGGCGATCCGATCCCGGCGGTTGAGGGCCTGGGCGGCGTACCCGGCGACGATGGTCAACAGCGCACGGGTGTCGGCGTCGAACTCCTGCGGGTGCGCCCACGCCACGGCCAAGGTGCCGTGGCAGACCCGGTCGGCGAGCAACGGCAGGTGGGCGAGGGCTTGCGTGCCGGCGGTGCGCATGTGGTCCGCGAGGCCGGGATGCTCGGCTTCCGCGGCGGCGGGGTCGGTGTGGAACTCCGCAGTGCCGGTGCGGGCCACGTTCGCGACCGGGGCGTCGGTGGCGAGGTCGAACCGGGCCCACTGGTGTCGGGTCGGTTCGGGGAACGCCGAGAGGTCGAGGTACCGCATCGTCGGGTGCGGGCCGGTGAGCGACGCGACGTCGATGAGCGCGATGCCCGTGAACATCGCGCCGAGGTGCTCGCCGAGCACGGTGGTGACGGCGTCGCTGACCTGTTCGGCGGTGGTGGCTGCGCTCAGGTGTTCGGTGATCCGCAGCAACATCTGCGTGCGGCGCAGGCCTGCTTGCACCAGTTCGAGTTCGGCGGCGGCCCGGGGACTGACGACCGAGAGCGGCAGGGTGGTCGCCGGGACGAGCGCGAACCAGGTCGAGGTGCTGGCCTGCGCGCGGCTGATCCCCCACTCGACCGCGAGGGTCTCGATGATCGCCAGCCCTCGGCCGTGCACCGCGGTCGACGCCGGCGCCGGCTGGGTCTGGAAACTGGTCAGGGTCTGGGTGTCGGGGACCGGCAGGGGGCTGCTGGCCGACTCCTGCACGCTGATCGCGATCCGGCCCTCGCTGCCGTCGACGATCACGCCGAAGCTGTCGGCTTCGGTGTGGGCGACGACGTTGCCGGCCAACTCCGACACCAGCAGTTCGGCGTCGTCGCGACAGTCGTCGTCGACTCCCCAGGACGTGAGTACCGCCGTGACGTGATGCCGCGCGGCGGACACCGAGAGCGGGTCGACCTTGAACCACGTCGTCGCGGCGTGACCGTCACCGCGGGAGCCCGCGAGCGCGGACGGCGGGCGGCCTGCAGCGCCTCGGACGAGGACACGTTCGGGGGTGGGCACGAGCATCTCCTCGCTGGTAGCTGCGGTCTCAACCACCGGGGTCGACACGCTCGTACCCGCGCCGGTAGCTCGAATATCGAGCAATGAGGTCAAGACCACGTAAAGACGCCAGGGAAGACCGCCAGGTTGCCCGCACCGGGTCCTCCGTCGTGGTCAGGGGCCTGCGTCGGCCCGGTGGCGCAGCCGTCGGAGTGCGTGGGCGAGGGCGGCGAGCTCCTCCCCGTCGAGCAGTGCGCCGAGTTGCGCCTGGAGTTCGGTTTCCACGGTGCCGGTGGCGGCCCGCAGCACGCTGCGTCCGCGTCGGGTGAGGGTGATGACCGACGACCTGGCATCGGCGGGGTTCGGGCGACGCTCGCCGTGTCCCGCGGCCTCGATCCGGTCGACGACCTTGCTGGCGCCGCCCCACGTGATCTCGAGCCGGCCGGCGATGTCCAGGACACGACACGGCGTGGACGCCGCGATGACCTGCATGACCTCGAACCGGGCCAGGGTCAGCTGGTGCTGCTCACCGAGGCGGGCGTCCACGGCGTTCCACACCGTGGTCTCGACCCGCACCAGGTCGTGGAACAGCAGGCCGAGGTCCGGCGAGCTCACCCGATGTCGACGAGGACGCGGCCGGCGGCGCCGGCCTCGACCATCTCGTGCGCCTCGGCGATCCGGTCCAGCGGCACGCGAGCCGCGATGGTCGAGCGCAGGTCACCGGCGACCAACGCCGCCGTCAGCTCCGCCGCGGCCGCGGCCTTCACCGCCGGACTGAAGTCGTCGCTCCCGAGGAACCGCACGCACGTGTCGGCGAAACCCAACGTCCAGTACGGGATCTGCGGCCGTTCCACCGACGTCGCGTAGGCGCTGATCGTGGCGCCCGTGGCCACGATGCCGGCGTTGAGATCGACGTGCGCGCCGAAGTCGACGTCGGCGATGCGGTGCACGCCCGCCGGGGCGACCGCACGGATGGCATCGCCGAGGTCCGGGCGGTCGGCGGTGAACACGTGCGCCGCGCCGAGAGCGTGCGCGCGGTCTTCCTGACCGTCGCGGACGACCGCGATGACCTCGGCACCGCCACGCCGGGCCATCTGGGTCGCGAACGCCCCGACACCGCCGACCGCGCCGTGCACCACCACCTGCAACCCGTCCACCGGTCCGTCCGCGAACACGGCCCGGTACCCGGTGATCCCGGCGATGCCGAGACAGGCGGCCTGATCGGCCAGCCAGTGGTCGTCGTGCGCGCTCGAGGACGGCAGGTCGACCGCGAGCGTGTCCGGCACGACGACGTACTGCGCGGCCGTCCCGAACGGGCGGTACGACTGCGCCCCGTGACACCACACGCGCGTACCGAGCCGAGCCGGCGACACCCCGGCGCCGACCGCGTCGATGACGCCCGCGCCGTCGCTGTGCGGGATCACCCGGGGAAACGCCATCGCGTCGTTGCCCTGCCACACCCCGCGCTTCTTCACGTCGCCCGGGCTCAGACCCGACACCTCGACCGCGATGCGGACCTCGCCGGGCCCGGGGTGAGGATCAGGCAGCTCACCGACCACGAGCACCTCACCGGCCGGCCCCCGCCGATCGAACCACGCAGCCCGCATCATCCGCCCCCACGCCCGACAAAGTACGTTCCACAGAACGTACATGAGAGCGGTGTCGGCCGCGGCCGACCCCGGACCACAGCGCCGACCAGCCCGACGTCACGTCAAGGACGACGTTGGAAGCCGGACTTCGGCCTGACCGCGGGAGCGAGTCGCTCGTCCGGTCCGTAGTCGGACGCGGGGTGGAAGAACAACCGCGGGAGATCCGCCAGCCCCGAGAGATGCCGGTCGTAGGCGACCAACGCCTGCTGCCGAGCTTCGTGGTCGAGCTTGCCGGGCATGTGCACCGCGAACGGTGTGGCGACGTCGAAGCCGGCGTAACGGAGCAGACCGTTGTGCACGGGCCAGAGGATGTCCAGCAGCGAACCGTCGATGCCGTCGGGCATGTACGTGTCGGCCGACGTCCCGGTGGTCACCGACACCAAGGCGAGTTTCCCGCGCATCATGCCGGTGTCGTACTTGCGGCCGGGCAGGTAGGCGAACCCGCGGGTGAAGACCCGGTCCGCCCAGCCCTTGAGGATGGCGGGCATCGAGAACCACCACATCGGGTACTGCAGGACGACACAGTCGGCCCGGGCGATCTTGTCCTGCTCGGTCACGACATCCGGTGACACCAGGCCGAGTTCGTGGGCGTGGGTCTGCTCGCGGTCGACCCGCAGGTGGTTCGGGTCCTCCCGCCGGACGAAGTCGTCCGCGTCGGCGACCGCCTTCCACCGCATCGCGTACAGGTCGCTGGTCTCGACGGTGTGGCCGTGGGCCGTCAGCGTGTCGACCGCCTGACGCGCCATCGCCGCGTTGAACGACCGCGGCTCGGGGTGGGCGAGGACGACGAGGACGTGCACGGTCAGGACGCCGCGGGGGTCTTGCGGGCCATGAGGTACGCACCGGTCTGCGCGAGGGTGTCGAAGTAGACGAACCCGCTGCCGTTGTCACGCTTCCCGCGCATCAGCACGTCCAGGCCGAAGCCGGTGCCGGCACGCGTGGCGTCGTCGAGATCGGACTCGAACCCGATCTGGAAGACGCCCTCGCCGTGGGTGTCGAGGAAGCGACGCTGCGGGCAGTCCAGCTGCGGCGGTTGGCAGAGCTGGAGCTGGAAGTTCGCCAGATCGGCGTACCGGTAGCGCAGCTGCGCGAACGCCTCCGGTGACGGCGTCTCGAGTTCGGTGTACTCGGTCAGCGGCGGGTAGTCGTGCCACGGCCCCACCCCGACGGACTCGTAGAACGCCTGGGTGGCGTCGAGATCGTGCACGACGACGCACAGGTGGTGCAGGGAGCGGAACGGGGTGGCGGTCACGGGTGCTCCAGTCGGGTGAAGGCATCGTGCAACCGCTCGACGCCGTGGGTGATCGCCCGCCTGTCGGCGGCGAAGGACAGTCGGAGGTGCCGCTCGCCGGCGGCACCGAACTCGCTGCCGGGGCGCACGGCGACCCCGTGTGCGTGCAGGTAGGCCACCATCTCGACGGCGGTGAGGTCGGCGTCGTAGCGCGGGAACGCGTAGAAGGCACCGTCGGGCGTCGTGAGGTGCAGGCCGGGGACCTGCTCCAGCCCCGCCACCATCAGGTCACGCCGGGCCCGGTACTCCTCGCGCATGGAGGCGACGTGACCGTGCGTGGAGGCACTGTCGAGCGCGACGAGCGCCGCCCGTTGCACCACGGTGTTGACCGGACCGGCGGTCAGCGCGTGCACCCGCGCGCAGGCGGCGACGGTCTCCCGGTCGCCGGCCAGGTAGCCGACCCGCCACCCGGTCATGGCGTGGGCCTTCGAGAAGGTCTGACACAGCAGGGTGCGAGGGCGCAGCGCGTCGACGTCCAGGACGGACGTGAACGGTTGGTCGCCGTAGACCAGAGCGCTGTAGGCCTCGTCGGCCAGCAGCCACACCGTTGTGTCCTGCAACAGTTCGGCGATCAGCTCGAGTTCGGCGCGGGCGTGGACCACGCCCGTCGGGTTCGACGGGTTGCAGAGGATCAACCCCTGCGCGTCGCGCACCGCGTCGGCCAGGACGTCCGGGTCGAGGTGCAGGTCGGCGGCGAGCGGGACCGGCACCGGGATCCCACCGGCGAGACGGATGAGGTCGGCGTAGAGGGAGTACGTCGGGTCGGCGATGACGATCCGGTCGCCGGGATCGACCAGCGCGAACACGGCGGCGGTCAGCCCGCCGGTACCGCCGTGTGTCACCAGGACGTTCTCCGTCGTCCAGCGGGTGCGGTGTTCGCGGTTGCACTGTGCAGCGATGGCGTCGCGCAGCTGAGGATCCCCCGCCGGGTGGGCGTAGTGGGTGAGGCCGGCGGCGAGCGCTGCGGTGGCGGCGGCGCGGATGTGGTCCGGCGTGTCGAACCCCGGCTCGCCCATCGCCAGCGAGACCAACTCGGGCGTGCCGGCCGGTTGCGCGGTCCGCAGGGAAGCGGCCGCGACCCGTCGGACCGCCGCCGAGGTCCTGAAGACGTGCGGAACGGTTCGTGTCATGCCGGGACCTCGGCCAGCGCGCGGATGACCCGCTCGTTGAACTGGTCCAGGTCGAGGACGTCCCCGTCGCCGGGCAGGTCGTACGTCGGGGCACCGGCGTCGAGAACCTGGTCCAGCGCCCGGCGCAGGGTGGTGTCGAGGCCGAGCGCGGCGAGGTCGGGGCACCATGCGAACAGGTCGACCAGCGCGAGCCACGCTCCGGTCGGGTTGGACCGCCGGCTGCCGGTGCGGTGCGGCGACGAGCCGTGCGCCGGCTCGAACAGGGCGGTGACGCCACGTCCGGCCGGCTTGTCGGGGTTGACGGTGGCGCTGCCGCACAGCGCGGGTGACCCGGCGCGGGCACAGACGACGTCGGACAGGATGTCGCCGAAGAGCCCCTCGGTGACGATCACCGCGGGCAGGTCGCTGTCGCGGACCAGTTCGTAGGCGGCGCGGTCGACGTTGACGTCGGCGATCGCGAGGCCGGTGGCCGCCGCGGTGGCCCGCGCGGTGCGTCGCCACAGTCGGGACGTGGCGTAGACACTGGCCTTGTCGACGCTGACGACGCGGCGTCCGGGATGGCGGCGGGCGTGGTCGACGGCGATGTCGAACACCTCCTGGACCTGATCCGGTCGCAGCACGATCCGGTCCTCGGCTGCGGTGACGCCGTCGCTCTCGGTGCGGTGGTCGGGTCCGGCGTAGGCGCCGCCGGTGATGTTGCGGACCACGGTGACGTCGTCGCCGCCGGGCACGCGCACGGTGCGGACGCTGATGCGCAGGTCGAACAGGTGACGCAGCGCGATCAGCGCGGCCTCGGGGTTCGGGCAGTCGGTCGAGCTCACGCCCGGGTGCGATCCGACCGCGCCGGACAGCACGACGTCGGCGGTGCGGCACGCCGCAATCGTCTGCTCGGGCAACGTCGAACCGGTCTGCTGCCACCCGGTGGTGCCGTACGGCCACGGGCCGGTGAGCGTGATCGGAGCGCCGTCGGCCGCGAGTCGGCGCAGGTGGGCGACGGGGCCGTCGAGGATCTCGGGTCCGATGCCGTCGCCGGGCAGGAGCGCGATGGTGGTCATGGCAGCAGCAGGCTCCGGGTCTGGGTGGTGGTGATCGCGCGGGCCCGGTCGGGCCCGACGCAGGCTTCGAGCTCCCGCAGCCACGGGCCGACGGCATCGTGCGGGCCGGGATGGTGGGCGTGGCCGAGGTCGCCGCCGAACGCGAGCAGTGACGTGGGGTAGCTGTCGGCGAGCAACAGGCTGCTGTGGTCGGCGTCGCCGAGCAGGTCGGGCAGGATGCCGAGCTCGAGGTGGGCGTCGAGGTGCTGCAACGCGCGGGCAGCGGTGTCGTCCCAGTGCAGGAACGCCATCATCGGGTGGTTGACCAGCAGTCGCCGGACTCCGCGCTTCCGGGCCTCCGTGAACAGCAGCACCGTCTCCCGCGCTGACAGGTGTCCGCTGGCCAGCAGCAGGTCGTGGGCGGCGACGACGTCGAGCACGTCGTGCCACCCCGGGGCCAGGGTGTCGTCGGGGAGGACGACGTCGACGGTGCGCAGGGTGAAACCGCGGTGCACCGACAGCTCCGGCGAGGTCGCCCCGGCGGCGTGGTTCGGCGCCGACACCGTGGGCAGCCAGACCACCCGGCCACCGAGCCGGGCGGCGACCTCGACGGCGTCGGGGTTGGCGCCGCCGACCGGGCTGTTGAGCACGATGCCGCCGTACACGTCGTCGCCGGCGAGCGCGGCCCGCTCGACGGTGCTGCCCTCGTGGGCCTTGAGCACGACGGTGTGGAACCCGACGGCGCGTTCGGCGGCGACGGTGTGCGCGTCGTCGCCGTGGCGCGGCAGCAGGCTCGGGGAGGCGTGCACGTGCAGGTCGGTCATCCCGTCGGCCCAGTCCGGACGGCCGGTCGTGCCAGTTGCGGTCATCCCGGTTGTGGTCACCCCAGCTCCACCCACGCGAGTACCGGTTGTTCGCCCAGGAGACGGCGCTGCACCTTGCCGGCGGCGGCGTCACGGGGAAGTGCCGCCACGTGGGCCACCGCGACCGGACGCATGAAGGCGGGGAGGCCCGCGATGCGGGTGCGCAGTTCCTCGAGCGGGAGACGGTCCGCGACCGCGTACAGGACCACCTCGTCGTCGACGAGCGCCCCGCGTCGCTTCCAGAGGGCGTGGTCGGTCAGGCCGGGGGCGCCGGCGAGGTGGTTCTCGACGAACGGGATGGGCACGAACTCGCCCTTGACGCGGATCGACTCCGCCGCACGCTCGAGGAAGACGAGATGGTCGCCGTCGTCGACCCGGCCGAGGTCACCGGTGGCGAACCAGCCGTCGTCGTCACGGGCCGGGTCGAGTCCGTGGTCGGTGACGTACCCGTCGAACAGCGCGGCGCGGTCGGTCTCACGCACCTCGATGAGGCCGTGCGCGTCGAGCCGCCAGGCGACGTCGCTGCGGGCTCCCCCGCCGTGGCGGCTGGCGTCGTCGGGGATCTCGTCGTCGCGGCTCCACCGGTGCAGGTGGGTGACGCCGCCGGCCTCGGTCGAGCCGTACCCGGACACGGCCCGGTCGACGCCGAAACGGTGCATGAACTCGCGGTCCGCGTAGAACATGGTGCGGACCTGGTGTCCCGCGGCATCGGACGTGGTGGTGGCGCGTTTGAGGATCTCGACCGGTGGCGCGTGCAGCACGAGCACCGACACCTGCTCGTCGAGGACGGCCGGCCAGAACCCACTCGCGGAGAACCTCGGCACGGTGAGGGCGTTCGCACCGTGCAGGAGCGCCGTGACCGTGCCGTAGCCCATCGGGTTGATGTGGAACATCGGCAGCGGTGCGAGCACGGTGTCGTCCGCGGTCAGCTCGAGCGCTCCGCCCATCGCGTCGCTCAGCCGGCGGAAGTACTCGTGGGTCTGCGCGCAGAACTTGGGGACACCCGTGGTGCCCGAGGTGTGCATGTACGACACGACGTCGTAGCGGTCCGCGGCCAGGCCCGGCAGGGTGTCGACCGACGTCTGACTCGAGGTCCGGGCGCGGGCGATCTGGGCGTCGGTCCACAGCGCCGCGGGCGCGAGCGGGGTGAGCATCTGATCGATGAGCGGGCCGGGGTAGGTCGGGTTGACCAGGGCGGCCGGGGTCCCGGCGAGGACACAGGCCAACCACGAGACCAGGTAGTCGGTCGAGGTCGGCGCGAGCAACGCCACCGACTCGCCGGGGCGGATGCCGCTGTCGAGCAGCGACCACGCCCGCGCGGCGGCGTACCCGACCGCGTCGCGGAGGGTGATGACGTCGCCGACGCAGCCGAACCTCAGATCGGGGCGGTGCTCGGCGACCTCGACGATCCGGCGGGCGAGGTTGTACGTGTCGCTCATGCCACGCCCTCGTGGCCCGCGTCCTTCAGGATCCGGCGGGCGATGAAGTTGCGCATGATCTCTGCGCTGCCGCCTGCGACCTTGAGGACCTTGATGTCGCCGAGGATCTCGGTGAACGGGGTGTCGACGTACAGGCCGTGACCGCCGACGAGGCTGAACGCGGTGTCCGAGGCCAGCTCGGCGGCGGTGATCGACAGGTACTTCGCGGTGGAGGTGCGCAGCGCCAGATCCTCGCCGCGGGCGTGGGCCAGCGCCGCCTCGTCCCGGGCCAGCGACGCCGCCTGCAGGGCCGTCCACGCGTCCGCGAACGTCCACTGGATGCCCTGGAAGTCGGTGACGACACCGTCGCCGACCCGGCGACCGGTCGCGTACTGCAACCCCAGTTCGAGCGAGCGACGGCCGAGCCCGATCAGTTCGGACGCGTTGCCCAGCCGGCTGATGTTGAACGTGGACAGGAACGTCTGCAGTCCGGCGCCCGCCGGTCCGAGGCGGGCGGCGTCGGGCACCCGCACCGCGTCGAACTCGACGTCGGCCGTGCGGATCAGGCGCAGGCCCACCGCGCGGGTGACGTGCGTGCGGATGCCGGGTGAGTCCATGTCGACCAGGAAGCAGGTCAGCCCCTCTTCGGCGACGGCGTAGAACAACGTGACGTCGCAGTCGGCGCCGAGGTTGATGTGGGTCTTCGAGCCGGTGAGGATCCAGTCGTCACCGTCGCGTACCGCGGTGGACTTCATCTCCTTGAACGACGAGCCGGCGTTCTTCTCGCTGATGCACTCGGAGAACACGATCTCGCCGGTGGCGATACCCCGCAGGTACCGCGCCTTCTGTTGCTCTGTGCCCCAGTCCAGCAGCCAGCGTTGGCCTTGCGCCGCGATCTGCCCTGACACCAGCCCGTGCCGGCCGACCTCCTCGGCGATGACGGCGTACTCGGCGACACCGCCGCCGAGCCCTCCGTACTCCAACGGGACGAGCGGGCCGAGGTGACCGCGGCGGCCCAGTTCGCGGTACAGCTCGGCGGGGAACTGGTTGGCCCGGTTGGCCTTGTCCAGCTCGGAACGGTGTTCCTCACCGAACGCCGCGAGCTCGGTGGTGGTCGCCTCGATCCAGGCGGTCTTGACCGGATCGGCCTGCAGCAGCGGGTACATCAGCGTTCCTCCGTGTGGGTCAGCGACCACATCTGTCGGGCGCGTTCGATCTCCACGGCGCGGTCCCAGTCGGCCGTGTCGAGCACGGTGCACCGCAGGGTGTGGGTGATCGCGCGGGCGAGCGGCGGGTCCGCGGCCAGGTGCTGCACGGCCGCCGAGACCGCCCCGTGCAGGTCGGCGCCGGCGACGACGTCGTGGGCGAGGCCGGCGGCGAGGGCCTGCCGGGCGTCGAGGGGCTGGGCGAAGACGCCGACCGCCGCGGCGGTTCCCGCACCGGCCGCGCGGGCGAGCAGGTGCAGGTGACCGCCGCCGGGGTGCAGACCGACGCGCGCGAACCCGGAGACGAATCGGGCGGTGTCGGTGACGATGCGCAGATCGGTGGCCAGCGCGAGGTTGACCCCGGCGCCGACAGCTGCCCCCTCGACGGCCGCGACGGTGGGCACCCGCAGGGTGCCGACGCGACGGAACGCCGCGTACAGACGGTCCAGGCCGTGGTAGACCTCGTCGGGGCGCCGGGCGCGCAACCCCTCGAGCACCCGTGTGTCCGCGCCGGAACAGAACGCGCCGCCGGCTCCGGTCACGACCGCGACGCCGACGCCCGGGTCGGCGTCGACCCGGTCGAGCGCGTCGACCAGCGCCCCGGCGGCGGTGTCGTCGAGGGCGTTGCGCGTGGCCGGTCCGTCCAGGGTGATCCAGGCGGCGCCGTCGGCGACGTCGAGTCGAACGGTGGTGCCGGACATCAGAACACCAGGGCCACGGCGTGGGCGTCGCCGTCAGCGCCGGCGAACCGGTCGAGCCGCAGCGCGGACACGTCGATGCTGGTGATGGATCCGGTGGTGACCTGTTCGGCGGTGAGCCGACCGATCTCCGGAGCCTGCATGAGCCCGTGCCCCGAGAAGCCGCATGCGTTCACCCAGGTGGGCGCGGCGGGGTCGGCGCCGAGGATGCCGTGGTGGTCGGGGCTGTTCTCGTAGGTGCCCGCCCAGCATCCGGCGCGGTCCAGCGGCAGGTCCGCGAGCCACGGGAACCGTTCGGCGCCCAGCGCCATGAGGTCGTCCCACCAGGCCCAGTCGACGTCGGTGCGGTAGCCGTCGACCTCGTCCGGGCGAGCACCGCCCATCAACAACCGGTCGCCCTCGCTGCGCAGGTAGAAGCCGGAGGTGAAGTCGATGGTCATCGGCAGCGGGGAACCAAGAGCGCCCGGTGCGGACGAGTACACGTTGCGGCGTGAGTGCACGACCGGCACCGCGAGGCCGGCCAACGCGGCGAGTTCACCCGCCCAGCCGCCGCCGGCGTTCACCACGTGCGCCGCACGGATGTCGGTGTCGCCCGCCTGGACCCGCCAGCTCCCGTCCGCCTCGACCGGTTCGACGGCGCTGACCCGCTGACGGAACCGGACGGTCGCGCCCCGCGCTCGGGCGAGGTCCAGGTACACACTGCTGACCAGGTGCGGGTCGACGACGCCGTCAGCCGGGCCCCAGGTCGCGCCACCGAGGCCGTCGACGACGAACGGGGTGATGGCCGTCGCCTGGTCGAAGTCGAGGACGTCGACCGGAACGCCGTGGCCGCGTTGCCGCTCGACCGCCTCCAACTGCGCAGCCCAGCCGGCCTCCGGAACGAGCATCAGGTAGCCGGACGGCCGGTACCCGACGTCGACGCCGTGCACCTCGGGGAAGTCCCGGAACGCGCGGATGCTCCGCCACGACAACTCGATGTTGAGGTCGTCGACCCACTGGCCGCGGATCGAGGCGAACGACCGGCCGGTGCTGCCGGCAGCGGGACCCTCCAGGGCGTCGACGACCACGACCCGCAGCCCGGCGTCGGCCAGGTGGAACGCGGCGCTCGCGCCGATGGCGCCCGCACCGACGACCACGACGTCGGCGTCCAGGTGCTCCACGTCGATCTCCTCGCGTCGGTGGGGCCGGCGGTCGCCGGTGCCAGAACGCTAGGAGTCGCAGGGCCGCTGACGCTTCGGCCGGGACGCGGAACAACACCCCGACTTGTTCGACAGTTGTCGAAGGTCGGGTCAGGCGACCGCGCGGAACGCGGCCAACCGCAACGCCAGGTTCAGGTCGTCGCGGCCACCCGCCTCGCGGAGGTTCACCCCGGTCAGGGCCTCGATGCGGTCCAGGCGGTAGTAGAGCGTCGTCCGGTGGATGTGGAGTTCGGCGGAGGCGGCGGCGACGTCGCCACCGTGGTCGAGCAGGGCGCGGGCCGTGACGGTCAGGTCGGGACGCGGTTGCTGGAGCAGGACCGTCGCGCCGACGTGCAGGTCGGCCGGCTGCAGTTCGGGTGGGGCGTCGACGATCAGGTGCCACGAACCGAGCGCGGCCCAGGTCGGTGCCGACAACCGAGCCCCGGCCCGGAGGGCCTGCAACGTCTGGTGAGCCCGTGCGACGGCGTCACCGAGCCGTTCGAGCGGAAGCGGTGGTCCGCTGGTCGCGGCGGCACCCGGGGCAGGGTTGACGTGCACGCTGATCCCGTCGGGCAAGGCCCACCCGCCGGTCTGCAGCGGCGCGTTGACCACGACCACGCTGTCCGGCGACAGGTCTTCGAGTTCGGTCAGCCGCGCGGCGGTGTCGGCGTCACGCCCGGCACGCAACCGCGCCAGCAACCCGTCGCGGCGCCGTTGCCGTTCCTCCCCGCTCGGGCGCGTCCTGCCCAGAACCCGCCCGGCGAGGTCCGCGAGCTCCCCCAGCGCCGGCAGGTCCGACTCACCGACCCGGCCGGCCGCGTCCTGCACCCACACGTAGCCCAGGAGCTCCCGCCCGTGTCGTACCGGGGTGCACCACCGTTCGGACATCGCGAGCTCGTCCAGTGCGGGGGTACGCACCGGTCCGGTCGCGTCCGCCAAGCCGAGCCGCACCACCAACGCCGCTGCCGCCGGAGGCGCCTGCCGCTGGAGGATCGTGGTGGTGCGCACGGCGTCGACGTCGCCGTGGGTGGACCACCACAGCGGCCGGTGACCGGCGTCCTCGACCAACACGGCGCAGCCCAGCCGCGCCGCGAGCGCCTCCACCTCCTCCTGGACGTCCGGCACCTCACCCCTCCTCGTCCCGACCCCGCCACGGCCTGCCGGCCGTTTCGACAAGTGTCGAAGATAGAGCGGGCAGGTTCCGCGTCGCAGCCGAAGAACCGGACGACGCGCGGCCCTAGCGTCGACGCGACCCACCCGCCGCGAGATCCGAGGTTGTCCCGATGGCCGTTCCCGCCGCCCGTACCCCGTTGTTCCCCGTCGGACCGACCACGCCGCTGTCGTTCGCGGCCGGCTCGCCCGAGCGGGCGCGTACCGCGGCGGCGCTGGAGACCGTGCGCTCGGCGGGCTACGACGTCGCCAACATCATCGCCGGCGAGGAGGTCCGCACCGGCCGGCGCGTCCCGATCCGGGTCCCCCACGACCACACCGCGCATCTCGGCGAGGTGTCGTGGGCCGGACCGGCCGAGACCCAGGCGGCGATCGACGCGGCGCTGTCGGCGTCGACCTGGTGGAGCCGGCTGCCGTGGGAGCAGCGGGTCGCGCCGTTCCTGCGCGCCGCCGACATGCTCGAGCACGGCCCGTGGCGCGACCTGCTGAACGCGGCCACCATGGTGGAGTTGTCCAAGACCACGTACCAGGCCGACATCGACGCCGCGTGCGAGACGCTGGACTTCATCCGCGCCAACGTGTCGAACATGGTCGACATGTACGGCACCCAGCCGGGTTCCCGACCCGGGGAGTGGAACTCCGCCGAGTACCGACCGCTCGAGGGTTTCGTCTTCGCGGTCACCCCGTTCAACTTCACGTGCATGAACAACCTGGCGTTCGGCCCGGCCGTCCTCGGCAACACCGTGGTGTGGAAGCCCGCCGAGAGCGCGTCGTTGGTCGCTCACCTGTCGCTGCAGTTGCTGCGTGAAGCCGGCCTGCCCGACGGTGTCGTCAACATCGTGTACGGCGACGGCGCCGAGATCGGCTCGGTCGCGCTGGCCCACGAGGACCTCGCGGCCGTGCACTTCACCGGGTCGACCGGCACGTTCCAGCACATCTGGCGAACGGTCGGTGCGAACGTCGCCGGCTACAGGAACTACCCGCGCGTCGTGGGGGAAACGGGCGGCAAGGACTTCATCGTCGCCCACACCTCGGCCGACGTCGACGCGCTCGCGGTCGCGGCCGTCCGCGGCGCCTACGAGTACCAGGGACAGAAGTGCTCGGCGGCATCACGTCTCTACGCGCCCCGCAGCCTCTGGCCCGCGCTCAGGGACAAGCTGGTGGAGCTCACGGAGTCCGTCGTCGTCGGCGATCCCACGCAGGCCGAGACCTACGTCGGCGCGGTCATCAACGGCAAGCAACACGCCAAGCACGCCGCCGCCCTCGCCGAGGCACGTGCGAACGGGATGGTCGTGGTCGGCGGCAACACCGACGACTCGGTCGGGTGGTTCGTCGACCCGACCGTCCTCGAGGTGATCGACCCGTCGTCGCCGTTCATCACCCAGGAACTGTTCGCGCCCGTGCTCACCACGTACGTCTACGAGGACTCCGACTGGGAGAGGACCCTCGACCTCGTCGACACCTCGACACCGTACGGACTCACCGGTGCGGTCTTCGCACAGGACGAGCAGGCCGTCGCCCAGGCCGACGACGCCCTCCGGTACACGGCCGGCAACTTCTACGTCAACGACAAGCCCACCGGCTCGGTCGTCGGCGCCCAGCCCTTCGGTGGCGCCCGTGCATCCGGCACCAACGACAAGGCCGGCACGGTGTGGAACCTGATCCGGTTCGCGAGCCCGCGATCGGTCAAGCGCAACCACCTACCGGTGCACGACTACCGCTACCCGCACCTGGACTCCTGACCCGAGCCCCCGGGTCGACGACGAGCTGAGGAGCGCAGGTGGAACCGACCGGGCTCCACCGACCACCGCGCGCGCGGCGGGACGACCCGGAGTCGTGGCCGGTGAGGCTGGCCCGTTCACCTGCCACGCTCCGGTTCGCCGACTGGATCGAGCTCGCGGTGCTGCTCACGGGCGAGAGTCGCGTGACCCGTGAGTTGCGGTGCGCGGTGGCCACCCGGTTCGCGGCACGGCGCGCGTTCCACCTCGCGATGACGCACGGGTACCGGGTGCAGGTCGACTTCCGCCCCGGTTCGGGGCGGCACCGGCTCGCGCTGTACGACGTCTGCATCGACGCCGCCTACGGCGACGGCTTCCTCCGCCGCGTCGAGGCCGCGCACAGGATGGTGACCGTGGGGCGCGGGTGGTTGGCGGGGGCGAGCGACGACGTCGCCCACGAGTGGGCGAAGGCGCTGTGGCGTTCACAGCTGCTCGCGAACGGTCCCGGCGTGACGCGCGACGGACACACGGTCGCCTTGCGGACGTTCACCGCCGCACGTGTCGAGGCGCTGGTGGCGGCGGGTGCGAGGCTCGGTCTCACCGTGCAGCAGCCACGCGCTGACCGCAAGGAGCTGCGGAACAGACTTCTCGTGCACCGCGACGAGCTCGGAGTTCTCCGGGCGTGAGCTGTCGCGGTCCCGACGATGGGTCCGGGGTCACGATCCTGTGACGGGCGCCGAGCAGCATTCGCGTGGACGTGCTGTGTGCAACGTTCGACGCGTTCCAATCCCGCTCACCTCCGAGGACGTCGGGTCGACGCCGACCTGCTCAGGACCTCGACGCCGCCGCGTCAGGCCCGAGCGGCACCGAGGTCGCGGAGGCGCGACCGGCACTGCTCGGCGACCGTGTCCACCTCGGCCTGGATGCGGCGCAGGTCGGTGGCCCGCTGCCGGAGATCCTGCTGGATCTCCCCCAGGCGACTCAGCAGCCGCTCCAGCTGACGGCGCTCGGAGGTGGACGCGCCGTCGTACATCTCGACGATCTCGCGGATCTCCGGCAGCGACATCCCGAACCGCTTGCCGCGCAGGATCAGCCGCATCCGGGCGTGGTCCCGGGGGTGGAAGATCCGAGACGTGCCCCGCCGTTCCGGCGCGATGAGCCCTTCGGCCTCGTAGAAGCGCAGCGTGCGGGTGGTGACGCCCAGCTCCTCTGCGAGCTCGCCCACAGTCCAGGTGCGCTCTTCCGTTCTCGCCGGCACCTGCCTAGAGTGCTTGACGTCGACGTCAACGTCAATCCCCAGGAGCCGACGATGTCTGCCTTCGAACTGTCCGAGGACCACGAGACGTTCCGTAAGGTCGTCCGCGACTTCGCCGAGCGTGAGATCGCGCCGCACGTGGCCGAGTGGGACCGCGAGCACCGCCTCCCGCTCGACGTCGTGGCCGCGATGGGAGACCTCGGGCTGTTCGGCCTCGCGGTGCCGGAGCAGTACGGCGGGGCCGGCGCCGACTTCACGACGCTCTGTGTCGCCATCGAGGAACTCGGCCGGGTCGACCAGTCGATCGGCATCACCCTCGAGGCGGGCGTGGGCCTCGGCATCAACCCGATCCTCACGTACGGCACCGAGGAGCAGAAGCAGACCTACCTGCCCGATCTGGTCGCCGGGCGCGCCCTCGCCGGGTTCGGACTCACCGAACCCGAAGCGGGATCGGACGCGGGCGGCACCAAGACCCGGGCGGTGCTCGACGGTGACGAGTGGGTCGTCAACGGCGCCAAGGCGTTCATCACCAACTCGGGAACCGCGATCACCTCGGTCGTGACCATCACCGCCAAGACCGGCGAGAACGAGATCTCCAGCATCCTGGTGCCCGCCGGCACCGAGGGGTTCATCGTCGAGCCGCCGTACTCCAAGCTCGGCTGGCACATCAGCGACACGCACGGGCTGACCTTCGACAACTGCCGCGTCCCCGCGGCGAACCTGCTCGGCGAGCGGGGTCACGGCTTCCGCCAGTTCCTCGCCGTGCTCGACGACGGCCGCATCGCGATCGCCGCTCTCGCCGTCGGGCTCGCCCAGGGCTGCCTCGACCTCTGCGTCGACTACGCGAAGACCCGCGAGACGTTCGGGGTACCGATCGGCGCCCGCCAGGGCATCGCCTTCCAGCTGTCCGATCTCGCGGTGTCGGTCGAGGCGTCACGGCTGCTCACCTACAAGGCGGCCGCGCTGAAGGACGCCTCGCGCCCGGCGAAGGAGATCAAGCAGGCGGCGTCGATCGCCAAGCTCTACGCCACCGAGGCCGCCGTCACCGCCACCCGCGTGGCGACCCAGGTCTTCGGCGGTAACGGGTTCATGGAGGAGTACCCGGTCGCCCGGTTCTACCGCGACGCCAAGATCCTCGAGATCGGCGAGGGCACCTCCGAGGTGCAACGCATGCTCATCGCGCGTGGGCTCGGGCTGCCCGTCCAGTGAGCACCACCGACGACATCGTCGCCGCCCGCACGGCCACCCTCGCGCCACCGGAACGCGCCGCGGCCAAGCTCGCCGACCAGCACAAGCTGTACGTCCGCGAGCGCATCGCGCTGCTCACCGACGAGGGCAGCTTCGTCGAGGACGGCCAATTCGCGAACGCACTCGCGGTGGGCCTCCCGGCCGACGGCGTGGTCACCGGCCAGGCGCTCGTCGACGGCCGGCCGGCGCTGCTGGTCGCGAACGATCCCACGGTGAAGGCGGGGTCCTGGGGCGCGCGCACCGTCGAGAAGATCATCAGGATCACCGAGCGGGCCCTGGTCGAGGAGCTGCCGATCTTCTGGCTCATCGACTCCGCCGGCGCCCGCATCACCGACCAGGTCGCGCTGTTCCCCGGCCGCCGCGGCGCCGGCCGCATCTTCCACAACCAGGTGAAGCTCTCCGGGAAGGTCCCGCAGATCTGCTGCCTGTTCGGCCCTTCCGCCGCCGGCGGTGCGTACATCCCCGCCTTCTGCGACGTCGTGATCATGGTCGACGGCAACGCGTCGATGTATCTGGGTTCCCCCCGCATGGCCGAGGTCGTGGTCGGCGAGAAGGTCACGCTCGAGGAGATGGGCGGTGCTCGCATGCACACCGAGGTGTCGGGGTGCGGTGACCTGCTCGCCTCCGACGACGCCGACGCCATCGAACAGGCGCGGATCTTCTTCTCCTACCTGCCGACGTGCTGGCGCGAGCCCGCCCCCGAGGTCGACGCGCTCCCACCCGCGGCGGTGCTCGACGAGAACACCGTTCCCGCGGCCGAGTCCCTGCCGTTCGACATCCACACCGTGCTCGACGGCGTGCTCGACGCCGACAGCTTCTTCGAGATCAAGCCCCGCTACGCCGCCGAGGTCGTGGTCGGTTTCGGCCGGGTCGACGGCGCGCCGGTCGGTGTCGTCGCCAACAACTCGGTGGTCCGGGGAGGTGTCCTATTCGTCGACTCCGCCGACAAGAGCGCCCGGTTCATCGAACTGTGCGACGCCTTCAACGTTCCGCTGCTCTACTTCGCCGACGTCCCCGGTTTCATGATCGGGAGCGACGTCGAACGTCAAGGCATCATCCGGCACGGCGCAAAGATGATCACCGCGATGGCCTCGGCCACCGTGCCGCAACTCTCGATCATCGTGCGCAAGGCGTACGGCGCCGGGCTCTACGCCATGAACGGCCCCGGGTTCGAACCGGACATCTGCATCGCCCTACCGACCGCCAAGATCGCCGTCATGGGCCCGGACGCCGCGGTCAACGCCGTCTACGCGGGCAAGCTCGCGACCATCACCGACGCCGACGAGCGCGCCGCGTTCAGCGCCGCACGGCGCGCGGAGTACGAGGTCGACGTCGATCTGCTGCGCCTGGTGTCCGAACTGGTCATCGACGACATCGTCGAGGCCGCCGACCTGCGGGCGCAGATCTCCCGACGCCTCGCCGTGCTGGTCGGGAAGTCCCGCGCCCAACCCGAGAAGCACCACGGGGTGCGACCGGTGTGACCGACATCCAGGTCCGCGGCACCACCGATCCGACGGCGATCGCCGTCGTCGTCGCCCTGCTCAGCAGCCGGACCGACGACGACCAGACCTCAGCGCGCACCGGTGTGGCGGCGTGGCGGCAGGTCCGCCGCGCTGCCCTCGCCGAACGGGCCGCCCGTCGAATCCGTCCGGCGATCCGCTGATTCCGCGGCGGGACGCGTTCACGCCGACGGTCGGGCCCGCTCCCCCTTGACCCGCTCGACGATCCGGTTCGAACTCGCCGCCATCGAGCGCAGCTGAGCAGGACTGAGCGCGTCCACGACCAGTCGCCGGACGTTCGCCGCATGGGCGGGCGCCGTCGCGACGACCTTGGCGTAGCCGTCCTCGGTGAGGATCGCGATCGTGGCCCGACCGTCACGCGGATCGGTCTCGCGACGGACCCAGCCGCGACCCTCCAGACGTGTGACGAGGTGGGACAGCCGGGACAACGACGCGTTCGTCACCTCGGCGAGCTCGCTCATCCGCATCGTGTGCGCGGGCGCCTCGGACAGCATCGCCATCGTCATGTACTCGGGCCAGCTGATCCGGGCGTCGCGCTGCAGCTGGCTCTCCAGCGCCCAGGGCAACTCCACCGTCAACCTGGCCACCGCCAACCACTGCTCGACCTGCTCGGGCGTCAGCCACTCCGCCTCGGCCACGGGGTCGAAGGGGGTGCGGTCAGACCGGGCGCTCATGCCACCAACAGTAGCCGTGACTTGAGTGTTCAAGTGAAGAACCGCACGGGCGGCAGAGGAGTCAGCCCAACCAGGGCGGGGTGAAGACCCCCAGTTGGTAGCAGATGGCGGCCATGTCGTCGGCTGCCCACTCCTCGCTGATCCGGCCGTCGCGGACGCGGTAGATGTCCACGGCGTCCCACCGGATCTGTCGGCCGGAGGCCGGCACACCGAGCAGATCCCCCTGCTGGGTGGCTGTGACCACCAACCGAACCGTCACCAGATCGCCCTCGGCGATGACGTCCTGCTCGGCAGCGTGCAGGTCCGGCAGCGCACCGATGAACCCGGTCAACAGGTTGCCGACGTTGTCGGCGCCGGCGACGGTGCCCAGAACGCCGCCGTGCCAGACGACGTCCGGAGTCACGTAGTCCGCCGAACGATCCGGACGGTGCTCGTTGAAGACCCGTTCGATGTACTCCCGGGCGACCTTCTTGTTGTCCTCGATGGTGCTCACGGCCGTGTCCCTTCGTCGTGACGATCCAGCGGATTCACTTGATCGTTCAAGTGAAGGGAACACCTCGATGACTTGAAGCGTCAACTAACTGCGACGTGCTCGTGGTCACAGGCGGCGGTCAGGCGACCCTCCTGTGCATCCTGCGACGCTTCTCCGACGGCATGGCGGAGAGGTGCCCGAACTGGGCAGCCTGATCAGGTGACACCACCTCTGACCCGAACACGCGCGCTGGTCACCGGAGCGACCGGTTACATCGGCTCCCGCCTGGTGGCCGAGCTCGCCCGCCACGACCAGGCGGTGGTGGCCACCGCTCGTGACGTCGACAAGCTGGACCACTTCGGCTTCCCGGAGCAGGTCGGCCGGGTGACCCTCGACGTCTCGTCACCGCAATCGTGCGCCGCCGCCTTCGCCGCCGCGGCGGAGCACCCCGACGGCCCGGTCACCACCGCCTACTTCCTGGTCCACTCGATCGGAGAGGGCGATTTCGCCGCTCAGGACCTCGACAGCGCGCGGGCCTTCGCCGCCGCGGCGAACGAGGCGGGCGTGGAACGCATCGTCTACCTCGGCGGGTTCGTGCCGCGCGACGAGGACCTGTCCGAACACCTGGAGAGCCGCGCCGACGTCGGCGACGCCCTCGGCGAAGCGGGTGTCGAGACGGTCCGGCTGCAGGCAGCGGTCATCCTCGGTGCAGGGTCGACGTCCTACGAACTGGTCCGCCACATCACCGAGCGGGTGCCGGTGATCCCGATACCGCGGTGGATGAACCCCCGGTGTCACCCATCGCCGTCGACGACGTGCTGCGGTACCTGCGGGCTGCCGCTGACCCCGCCCGACTTCCGGCCGGTTCCTACGAGATCTCGTGCGGCGAGAACCCCACGTACGCCGAACTCCTCCGGGCCTACGCGGAGTCTCGAGGACTGCGGCGGCGGTGGGTGCCCTCGCCGCCCGTCCCGCCGGCGTGGGCGGCGCGCATCGCCTCGTGGCTGACACCGCTGCCCCACGCCCTGACCGCCGACCTCGTGCTCAGCCTGCCCAACTCGATGGGAAGCCGCGAGAGTCGCATCCGGGGCTACGTCACCGACCCGGACGGCGGCTTGACCTCCGTCGAGGAGGCGCTGCGCCGGTCGACACGGCCGGAACCGTTGCACGACGTGTGGCAGACCGCGGATCCCCTGCAGCTGACGTCGACCGACCCGGCGTGGGCCCGGTGACGTCCGGGCGCCGGCTCGGACGCCGCGACGCCGACGCGCGCTCGTCCGGCCCGCGCCGCTGCGACCGTCGGCCGGGCCGGGTCAGTCGCGCTGTCCTCGTGAAGGGACCGCGCCGGTGTGCACGACGTCGTCGGCGACGTCGCGCAGTTTGCGGTTGGAGTTCTGGCTGACCTGCCGCAACACGTCGAACGCCTGCTCCTGGGTGAGCCGGTGGTGCGCCATGAGGATGCCGGTCGCTGCGCCGATGAGGCGGCTGCTGTCGAGCGCCCTCTTCAGGTTGAGGTTCTCGTCCTGCTCGTCGGCGTTGGACAGTGCCAGCGCGGCGTGGGCTGCGAACAACGCGCCGGCCTCGGCGATCGTGTCGTCGAACGCCCCGATCCGGTGGGAGTAGAAGTTGAGGGCGCCGAGGGTGTCGTCCTGGACGAACAGCCGCATCGACAACATGCTGTGGACGTCGAGCTCGGCGGCGGCCCGGCGGCTGAACCGCGGCCAGCGCTCGGTCTCGGCGGCCAGGTCGGCGGTGCGGAACGTCCCCTCCTCGGAGATCGCACTCAGGCACGGGCCCTGTCCGGTTTCGTACTGCAACGCGTCGACGTCCTCAGGCAACCGGCCGGAGGACGCGGGCGTGCTGAACTCCCCACGCCTCACGACGGTGATGCCCGCGTGGTCGACGCCGTCGAGCTGGGCGACGGCGAGACGCGTGATCGCGTTCCAGGTGTTCTGCACCCCCACCTCGTGGTGGAGGAGGCGGGCCACGTCGACCATCGTGTGGGCCAGGGTGTGCGGGGTGATCGTCACGGCGCAGGGCTCCTCGTGTCCGACCGGACACGAGGCGCCGCCGAGATGGCTGGAGGCGCGTTGATTCGGCCCGGTTGACGATGGTGCTGCTGTCGAACGACCAGGCGTCTGAGTCGCGTGATACCCACCCGGCGCGGAGTGCAACCGCGGAGGACGAGGCGTCAGCGACGCGTCGACTCGGCGTCGGGTCCGCCGGTCACGTCGATCCGCGACTTCCGGAGACGGTTCTGGTGCGCGCGGGCGACGAGTGTCACCCCGGCGTCGGTGGCGGTACGCACGGCGAGCCCCCACTGCGTGGAGTCCGCCCGCGCAGGGTGCGACGCGGCGATGAGGGCGTCCGCGGTGCGCAACGCGGCGTCGGTCTCGTCCGCGGTGACCACCGTGGCGAGCAGGTCTCCCGACACCCGCCCGACGAACTCCGCGAGCTGCGTGGCCTGCGGCGGGAGGGGGACGCGATCGGTCACCATCACGACGACGGCGGGCCGGGTCGGACCGGTGAGCCACTCGTCGACCGCCAGGAGCAGACCGGTCTCGGTGAGGGTGCCGGCGGCGTCCGCGACGAGTTCGTCGAACGCGGAACCCGAGCCGGGTGTCATCTGGGCGGTCACGTCGACGTGACGTACCAGGACATGACCGGAGTGACCCCTCGCCGTGAAGCCGACACGGAACCACCGCAGCCCGCCCGGCACCGCGCACGGGTAGACCGTCCACGACGACGTCCGACGACCGGACAGCACGGCGTTCAGCGCGCGCAGGGCCGCTCCCACCGCGGGCGCCCCGGCGCTTTCGGACGCGCGACACACCTCGAGGTAGTTGGCGCCCACGCCGTTGCGCGCCGACGTGGGCACGCCCGCGAAACCGATCCACGCGTCGTTCACGGCCAGCACCTCCCCGTGTTCGTCGACGACACAGCACGCATCGGCGGTCGAGCGCGGAACGGGCGCGGACTTCTGGCGACGGGCGGGCGCGGGCTGACCGACCGCAACCGAGGTCCGGTCGACGACGGCGCCGCTCGGGGCGGGCGACGTGGCGCCGGCGGAGGGCACGTACAGACCGTCACGTTCGGCGCGGACCGCGGCCAGGGTCCGGCTCGTCGCGTCGAGTTTCACGAGGACGTGTTCGATGTGGGCGGCGACCGTTCGGGGCGCCACCGTCAGCGTCCGGGCGATCTCCTGGTTCGTGCACCCCTCGACCAACAGTCCGAGGACCTCGAGTTCCCGCGGTGTGAGACCGCGCAGGTCGGGTTGCGGTGACATCACCGCGACGGCCGTCGTGCGGGACGTGACGTCATCGGGCACGGCGAGGACGGTCACCTGTACGTGACTCTCACCGTGACGGTGCCCGGCGACCGGCCACAGGAACGAGGAGAACGGCTGCCGGGCCCCGAGCCGGTCGCGGCACACACGTACGAGGACCGAATCCGGCGTCATCAGCAGGTGCGTCGGCAGGCCCGGGAGAGGCTCGCAACTGCCGTCGTCGCGCAGGACGATCCCGGCCGTCGCCCCGCGGACGAGTCGGGAGGCTGCGGTGACCGAACGCATCGGGTCGATGCTGCGCGCGAACACCGGGACCAGTTGCTGGAGGGCGTGACGGGCAGCGGCGGTCGGCGGTCGGCGATCGCCGGAGAGCAGCGCGAGGAAACCGACGTGTCGGCCGTCGGCAGCGAACAGGCCCACGGCGAGTGCCTCGTACACGGAGGCGGGCATCAGGCAGTCGGCCCAGGTCGACAACTCCTCGGCCGGATACGGCAGATCGGACGGGCTGAGGGGCGGCCGGGCCACGTCGGTCCCGGTGATCTCGATGTCTCTCGCCATGGTGGGGCCGGCGAGGAAGTCCACGATCCCCTCGGACAGGTCGACGCTCTCGACCGTGCGGTAGTCCGGACCCCCGGGGTCGACGGCCGCGAGCCAGGCGCCGTCGAACGCGAGCGTCGGACGCATCAGGTCCAGCAACGTTCGCGCGTGTTCGCGTGTCGATCCCGCCGACGCGATCGCATCGGCGAGCATCGTTTCGAGAGGGAGGCTCTGTGACATGACGCCTCCGCACGACATGTGCCGGAACGAGTTGTTCCGGCAGCCGACGGGCTCCGTCATGAACCACCGTCAGTGTAGCGACGTCCGGCGCCGCGGCGTGGACTCCGGCAGTCACACCCGGGTACGGCCGCCACGTGCGGTGGGCGGCTGATCTCCTCAGACGGCGACCGCCCGGACCGGTCGGCCCACGGACGGCGTGCGGGATGTGACCGCCTCGTAGAGCTGGATGTGCTCGGTGACCATGCGTTCCGTCGAGAAGCGCTCCTCGGCCGAGACCCGGCACGCCGCGCGGTCGAGGTCCGCCGCCTCGAGCAGGGCTGTCGCCATCGCCCTGATGCCGTTCCGGACGAAACCCGTGACCCCGTCCTCGATGATCTCCGGGGCGGAGCCGGCCACCGTGGCCACCACCGGCGTTCCGGTCGCCAGCGCCTCGACCATCACCAACCCGAACGGCTCGTCCCACTGCAGGGGGTTCACCAGCGCACAGGAACCCCCGATCAGCTCGAGCTTGTCGGCGCTGCCGAGTTCCCCCAGGAACTCGATGTCGTGTCCGAGCAGCGGCCGGACCTCGGCCTCGAAGTACTCGCGTTCGGCCGGCTCCCGGAGCTTGGCCGCCATGCGCAACGGGACCCCGGCCGCCCGGGCGACGAGCGCCGCCTGCCGCGGCCCCTTCTCGGGGCACATGCGTCCGAGGAAGCTGGCGTACCCGCCGTCGCCGCGGCCGATCGGGACCGTGCCGACGTCGATGCCGTGGTGGATCACGGCGGCGATGTCCATCCCGCTCGCGGTCGAGGCCTGGTGGTGCGAGATCGCGACGAGGAAGGCCTGCCGCATGGCTCGGTAGAGCGGAGCGAGGAGGGCGTTGAACGGTCCGTGGGCCGTGGTCACCACGGGCGTCCGGCCGATGGGCCGGCTGTAGAGGGGACCGGCCATCGTGTGGTCGTGCACGAGGTCGACCTGTGCTTCGTCGAACGCGGCGTAACTGCGCACGACGTGACGGAGTTCGGTGACCGTGTCGGCGCAGACGGGTGCACCGACGCCGGCTCGGGGACCGTCGGGGAGTTGCGGCACCGGGCACGTGCTGTTCGAGGCTGCGGCCAGCACCACCTCGTGACCGGCGCGGACCAGGCCACGGGCCAGGTGGTCCACGACCGACTCGGTGCCGCCGTACGCAGGCGGCGGGACCGGAACGGCGGGCGGGGCGATGAGACCGATGCGCATGACGGGAACTCCTCGAAGCGTGGCCCAGGTCGGGCACGGTGGGGGCGGCACCCCATGCAATCCCGTCACGGACGTCGCGACCATCGGCAGAGCGACCGGTGCGGACGAGGACGAGATGTGCCGGGATCGGCAGGACGACCGATGTCGCAGGCCCGGCTGAGCCGGTGTACTCGACAACGAGTCCGCGACCGGAACGGACGACGGTCGCCCGCCACGAAGGAGGAGCCGCCATGCAGGCGGTAGCCGACGAGCACCCCACCCCGGTGGACGCGAACGCGCCCGACACCCGCAGCGACATCGAGATCCTCGCCGCTCTCGCCCGCGGGATCATCGAGGGGCGGAAGGGGTCCGCGACGTTGTCGGCCCTGGCTGGGGCCGCCGCGTCGTTGATGCCGGAGGCTCGGTGGGCCGGTCTGTCCCGTGCGGTGCACGGAGGGTTGGTCGTCTGTGCCGCGTCCGACCGCGCGGCGCGCGACATGGACGCGACGCAGTGCCGGCTGGGCACCGGACCGTCCGTGAGCGTGCTCGCCGCCGACCGGGCGGAGTGTGTGACGTCGGACCTCGCAGCGGACGGACGATGGCCGGAGCTCGCGGCGCAGGCGCACGCGCGGGGCGTGCGCGGCGTACTGGCCGCCCGTGTCGTGGTCAGCACCGTCGAGGACTGCCCGTACGTCGTCACCTTCTACGCGGACCAGGCGGCGGCGTTCGACGGCGCGGGTGCACGCGACCGTGCTGATCGCTGCGTCGCCTTGATGGGCCTGGCCGTCGCCGCGGTGGTGAGCCGGGAGCAGGCCCGCAACCTGACGGTGGCGCTCACGTCCAACCGCGAGATCGGCGTGGGCATGGGCGTGCTCATGGCCCGACACCGCATCGAACGCAGTCAGGCGTTCGACCTGTTGCGCATCGCGAGTCAACGCGCGAACCGCAAGTTGCGCGATGTGGCCAGCGAGGTCGCCGACACCGGGACGCTCGAACTCCCGCCGGCACGCTCCCCCCGGTTGCGGGCGCGGGATGCTCGGGCGGATGAGCACATCGCGTGACATCGCCGCGCTGCGACGGGAGCTCGCAGCGCTCGTGTCCTCCTGCTCCACCGTCGAGGACCGCGCCCGAGCGGTGCTGCAGCAGCTCGGCGAGAGGCTGCCCTTCGACGCCGGGTGGCTCGCGGTGCGCGACCCCGAGCGTCGACTCCACACGCCGCTCGCCACCGTGGGTGCGACCGCGCCTCTGCGCGCCTACTTCGCCCGGCCGGATGCCGACGACGAGGTGGAGCGGTTGGGTCTCAACGGCCGCCGACCGCCGATGCTGGCGACGGAGGTCCCCGTGCCGCTGTCGGACGTCGCGGCGTGGGCCGACCACCTGCTGCCAGCCGGGTTCCGGAACGGCCTCGCCTCCGCGTTGTTCACCGCACGGGGCCGGCACGTGGGCTTCCTCAGCCTGATCTCGTCGGACCGGTCGCGGCCCACCGCGGCCGACCGTGCGCTGGTCGCGGCCGTCACGACCGCGATCGCGGAGAACGTCGACCGCACCCGCGACATCGCGGAGACCGCCGGCATCGTCGGGACCGCCGACGCCGGGGTCGTCCTCAGCCGCGCCGGCGACGTCCTCGCGATGCCGGGCCTGCCCGGTGACCGCCTGGTGGCACCGGGTTCGCGGGTCCTCACCGTCGTCGCGGACGAACTGGCCGCGGGTGGGCCGTACCTCTCGTTCCTCTGCGAGGCGCCGGGCTCCGAGGATCGGCTGCGCCGGGTGGTCGCGCTGGACCTGGCCCGCCCGGAGCTCGACCACCTCAGTGCCGCCGTGCTCGTCGGCCCGCCCGGCGATCTGCTCGGCCTCACGGTGGGCGACCTGCGGCTGCTGGGTCTGGTGGTCGAGGGCGTCGCCGACCCTGCCGCCCTCGCACGCGGGCTGCGCGTGGCGCCGCGGGTCGCGGCCGATTCCCTGGAACGGGTGCTGTTCGTCCTGGGCACCCGTGACCTCGCGGTCGCCGCGGTCCGCGCGCTACGCCGGGGGTTGCGCATCCCGCCCGGGGTGTCGGCGCGCGCGTGAACGGTGAGCTGGGCACGGCGTCGGTTGACGCGTGCCCCTGTCACACCGAGCGGGAATCCCCCGACGGGTACGGCTCGAGGCTCACCTCGACGCCCCGCGGTACGCCTTCCACCAGCGTCCGGTCAGCTGTCACCTCCACGCTGACGGTGCCCTCCCCGAGCGTCACCCCCTCGACCCTGAGCGGCGTGAAGGACGGCGGAAGCGCCGGGTCCACCGAGAGCGTCGCCTGCGGGAGCTCCGGATCGAATCGCAGCAGGGTCCGGATGAGCTGCACCGGGGTGGCGGAGGCCCACGCCTGCGGCGAGCAGGAGGTCGGGTAGGGCACCGGCTCGGGGAACTCGTCGCGGTCGAAACCGCAGAAGAGCTCGGGCAACCGCCCGTCGAAGAACTCGGCCGCCTCGAGCAACCCCTCGGCGATGCGTTGCGCCGACGCCACGAAGCCGTACCGCATCAGTCCGGCGACGAGGAAGGCGTTGTCGTGCGGCCACACCGAGCCGTTGTGGTAGCTCACCGGGTCGAAGGCGCCCATGGCGCTGCTGAGCGTGCGAACGCCCCACCCGCTGAACATCTCCGGGGAGAGGAGATGCTCCGCGACGGCGCCTGCCTTGTCCGCGTCGACGATGCCGCTCCACAGCAGGTGGCCCATGTTGGAGGCGCAGGCGTCGACCGGGTTCTTGTCGCGGTCCAGAGCGAGGGCGTACAGGTTCTTCTCCGGGAGCCAGAAGCGTGCGTTGAACGCGGTCTTGAGCGCCGACGCACGTTCCGACCAGTGCTGGAACCCGTCTTCGTCATCCCACCACCGGGCCAGCGCCGCGCGGGCCCGGTAGGCGGCGTAGGCGTACCCCTGCACCTCACACACGGCGATCGGCGACTCGGCCGGCCGGCCGTCGGCGAAGGTGATGCCGTCCCACGAGTCCTTCCACCCCTGGTTCGCGAGCCCGCGGTCGGTCGTCCGGTGGTACTCGACGAAGCCGTCCCCGTCGCGGTCGCCGTGGCGTTCGACCCACGCCAGAGCGCGGTCCGCGTGCGGCAGCAGCTCCCTCACCGCGTGGCGTTCTCCTCCCCACCGGGCGAACTCGCCGAGCAGCACGACGAACAGCGGGGTGGCATCGGCGGTCCCGTAGTAGATGCTGCCGCCACCGAGTGAGAGACCGGAGTCCACGCCCAACCTGATCTCGTGCAGGATGCGGCCCGGCTCCTCCTCGGTCACCGGGTCCGTCACGCGGCCCTGGTGGCGTGCGAGCGTCTTCAGGGTGCCGAGCGCCAGACTCCGGTCGACCGGCATCGCCATGTACGCCGTGAGGAGGGAGTCACGACCGAACAGCGCCATGAACCACGGAGCCCCCGCGGCAACCGCCGCAACCGTCGGGTCTTCCGGGTCGAAGATGCGCAGTGCCCCGATGTCCTCCTGGCTCCGGCGCAACGTCCGCTGCAGGCTCTCGTTCCCGGTCGTCGCGATCGGTGTGGTCTGCCGCCAGCGCTCCAGTCGCCGCGCCGGCAGGGACTCCTGTCCCGGCCGGTCCAGCGGGAAGAACGGCTCGACCGGCTCCCCGTCGACGACCGGACCGACCAGCAGCGACGTGGACCACCGTCCCCGCGCGGGGACCACGGCGTCGTACTGGATGCGTCCGGCCCCGGACCCGATGCCCGCGGCGACGACGAACGCGCCGCCGGGCGCCTCGATCACCGTTCCACGGTGGGTGCCCCGCCAGTGCAGGTCGAGGCACAGGAGGTCGTCCCCGGCGTGCACCCGCAGTTCCCCCCGCGGCTGGACGCGCCCCTCCTTGGCTTCGAAGATGTCAGCGAAGTCCGCCTCGAGCGTGATCGTGACGGTGCACCTCGCCGGTTCCGAGCCCGGGTTGCGCAGCACCAGGTCCTCCCGCATCCCGTTGCCGATCCGCCGCTCACGCTGCACCAGCAGGTTGGTGTCGGTTCGGCCGAGCCGCCGCGGGAGCCGACCGAGGAAGAGGGCCCGGTAGGGATCGGGGGTCGTGGCCGACAACGGGTCGGGGACCTCGTCGTCGACGCGCAGCTCCCACCGCGAGAGGATGCGGGTGTCGCGGAAGAACACCCCGCTCGGGCCGTTGCCGCCGATGTCTCCCCCGGACGAGCAGATGCAGAAGGACGACCCCTCGACCACGGTCACCGAGCCGCCTCCGACCGCGGGCTCACCCCGCGGGGGCAACACCGGCCGTGGGGTGTCCATCGTCGTGACCCTCCGTCGTCGCCGCGTCCGGCCCGTCCAACCTCCGTCGTGCAGCCGCGTCGCGGCAATGGGCCGTTCTGCCGATGGTGGTGCCGGGGTTAGGTCGGCTGTGATGGCGGTCCAGCGACGAGCGAGCGACGAGGAGGAACCGCATGCGCGTGGAGGAGCTCGGCGGGGACGAGGCCACGGTGTACCGCGCCGTCGCCGAGTTGGAGGACGCCACGTCGGCTCCCCACCTCGACGACATCGCGCGGCACGCCGGCCTCGATCTGGAACGCACCCGCTCAGCTGTCCACGAACTGTTGCACACCGAACCGAAGATCCTGCACCGCGTGGACGACACCAGTGGGACGGACCTGGGCCCGGTCTACGAGCTCGCTCCGCGGGCCTGAGCGGCGCCGTGCGGGCCGTCGCCGGAGAACTCGACGAGCTCCATCCCGTGTACGGACCCGGAAGACCTCGACCTCACCCTGGGGCTCAGGCGGCGAGGTGCGCCCGCACGAACCCGGCGGCCCGGTCCAGGGCGGCGGCGCCTTCGTCGAGGACGGCTGCGAACGCCTGGAACACGTGCGGCACGCCCGCGGTGACGTCGAGGACGACCGTGACGTCGTCGGCGGCGGCCCGGCCGGCGAGCCGGATCGCGTCGTCGAGCAGGATCTCGTGGGTGCCGACCTGGACGAGCAGTGGGGGCAGACCACGCAGGTCGGCGTGGACGGGGTTGACGGTGGGTGCGGCGGGATCGGTGCCCCGCAGGTAGTCGCGGGCTCGCACGCGGAGGGCGTCGGCGGTGAGTGCCGGGTCGTCCGCGGCCTTGCTCGTGGCGCTCGCCCCGCTGACGGCGAGGTCGACCCACGGAGACATCAGCAGGCCGGCGCTCGGCATCGGCAGGCCCGCGTCGCGGATGTTGACCAGGGTGACGGCGGCGAGGTTGCCGCCGGCGGACTCACCGGCGATGGTGACGGTCGCCGGGTCGACGCCGGAGTCCAGCAACCCGCGGTAGGCGGCGAGTGCGTCGTCGGGGGCCGCCGGGTGAGGATGCTCGGGGGCGAGGCGGTAGTCGACGGTGACGACGCGGACCTGGGCGCGCCGCGCGAGATCCGCGGCCAGACCGACCGAATCCGCCGCTGATCCGAGGGCGAAGACCCCGCCGTGGAAGTAGAGGACGGTCCCGAGCGGCGTCTGACCGTCGATGACGACCTCCAGCGCGGGGACGCCTCCGAGCGCGATCGGCGTGACCCCGACGTCGCCGGGTACCGGCTGCGCGGTGAGCACCTCGTGCAGCACCACGCGCTGCTCGGTGACGTCGCCTCCGAAGTCCATCGGGGCGTGGCGCAGGAGTGCGTCCACGGTGGTGCGTTGCTGCTCGGACATGGAGTCCTCCACGAAGTCGGTGACATTCTGCCACTAAGAACATTAGCACTAAGAATCATGCCGCTGTGGATCGAGCTGCTAAGGTCGCCTCGCGTACCGAGGAGGCAACCCGTGGACTACTGGCAGGTGTTCGACGATCTGGTCCGACTGGAGACCATGCTGTGGAACTCCGTCGACGCCGTGCTGCTCGAACGGTGCGGCGTCAGCCTCGGCGCCTTCAACGCCATGACGGTCATCAGCCGGACCGTCGACTGCCGCGTCCAAGACCTCGCCGACGCGCTCGCCATCACCGTCGGCGGGGTCAGCCAAGCGGTCGACCGGTTCGAGAAGCAGGGCCTCATCGTGCGCCGACCCAACCCGGCCAACCGCCGGTCCTCGCTGCTCGAACTCACCGGCGCGGGCCGGGTCGCACTGACCGCCGCGACCCAGGTGGTCGACGACGAACTCGCGGACCGGCTGGCCGGGCCCCTCGGGGAGAGAGCCACCGCGCAGCTCGGCCGGTCCCTGCGGACGCTGCGCGCCGCCGCCGAAGCGGGTTCCGACGAGAGCTGATCCCGGCGACGGGAGGTCGGGCGGTAGCGTGCGCCCCCGTGACCGACCCCGCCGACGGACACCGGGCCGTGATGAACTCCGGTGCGCTCTACGTGGACTTCGGTGAGGGGAACGAGGACCTCGAAGCGGCGCGACTCCGCGGCAAGGACCTCGCCGACAGCTACAACCTCACGCGCGGTTCCGAGGCCGAGGAACGTCAGCGGCTGCTGGCGGAACTGTTCGGCGACCTCGGCCCGGACGCGTTCATCGAACCGCCGCTGCACGTCGCCTACGGATCACACACCCACATCGGACGCGACTTCTACGCCAACTTCAACCTGGTCGTCGTCGACGACGCGCAGGTCACCATCGGAGACCGGGTCCTGTGCGGACCGAACGTCACGATCAGCACCGCCGGTCATCCCGTCCACCCCGACCTCCGCCGAGGTGGGCGGCAGTTCTCCCTGCCCGTCACCATCCAGGACGACGTCTGGATCGGCGCGCAGGTCGTGCTCCTGCCCGGGGTCACGATCGGCCGCGGATCCGTCGTGGCCGCCGGAGCGGTCGTCACCCGCGACGTCCCCGCCGGCGTCGTCGCCGGCGGGGTGCCGTGCCGCGTCCTGCGTCCGATCAACGAACGCGACGCCGTCTTCACCCCCCGGCAGCCGCGGCCGCCGCACGAGGAGTAGAGCCCGCGCCGGAGCGCAGACCTCGTGGGACGGTCAGGCGAGGGACGCGGTCATCCGGATCGACACGAGCAGACCGGGGAACGCGGCGCCGAGTTTCGCGGCGTAGCGGGTGGGCGGGTCGACGGGGAACCAGCGGGCGTACTCCTCGTTCATCCCGGCGAAGTCGTCCGGATCGGTCAGCAGGACCCCCACCTCGATCACGTCGTCCAGGTCCGCCCCTCCGGCTGCCAGGACCGCCCGGCAGTTCGTCAGGGCCCGACGGGTCTGTTCCTGGATCGTCGCGCCGGCCATGGCACCGGTGGCGGGAACGACTCCCGTCATGCCCGAGACGAGCACCAGCGAGCCGGCCCGGACGCCTTGGCTGAACAGCGGTGAACTCGGCGCGTCGGGTGTCGTGATGATCTGTCGTGGCACGGGTGGTCTCCTCCGGGTCGACACACCCTCCCACGCCGGGAGCGCGCGCGTCAGGTCACGACCAGCGAGCTCACCTGGGCCGAGGCGCCCGCGGCGGCGACGTACCTCACGTAGCGAGCCGTGACGGCGGGATCCACGTTGTGACTCGTCGCCGACCGGCTCGACGCGCCCTGCGTGACGACCGTGGTCCAGGAACTGCCGTCCGCGGAGACCTGGATCGTGTACGCCGTCGTGGTCGCGGGAGTCCGCACCTCGACGGTGTGCACCGGACGGGCCGTGCCGAGGTCCACGGTGAGGCTCGCGCCCGGCGCGGTGGCGTTCCAGGACGTCGCGTCGGTGCCGTCGACCGCGCCGACCGGCGGGTAGCTCGGATCGGCACTCGTGGCGGTGACCGGGGCGCACCGGGCGACGTCGGCCGTCGGGGTCGCGGCCGGCTGCCGGGTCGGGAGCGTCAGCGCGGCGTTGCGGGTGACGGTCTTCGTCCGTCCGTCGGCGAGACGGATCGGCATCGCCGGGCCGGCGGTGAGCGTGACGGTGGTCTTGCTGGAGCCGACCGCGACGTCGAAGGTCCGCCCCTGCCAGTGCAACCCGGTGAGGTTGACGCCGGGCAGCTGCGGCGGGAGGGACGGGTCGAGCGTCACGGCACCGGTCCCCCACCGCAGACCCGTGAACCCGTAGAGGAACTCCTGTAGGTAACCGCCTTCCGCGGTCGTGAACGTGAACGCGCCGCCGGTGCGCGTCTCCCGCGCCTGGTCGAAGGGGCGGGTGAGGAACGGCGTCGAGCTGCGCTGGAGGTAGGTGTACGACGAGCACCCGGGTGACCCCAACTGCGAGGCCACGATCGACGCGATGGCGTCGGTCATCGACGGCCCACCGAGGTCGGTGTGCTCGGTGTAGTAGTCGAGGTCGTTCTGTCCCACGGCCTTGCTCATCGGCACGTTGAACGGGTACTGCAGCAGCGTCACGTCGGCCTGCTTGATCGTGGCGCCGTCGTAGCCGTCGTACTCGGGGTGGATGCCGTTGGTGGCGTCGTACGGGATCCGCATGCCGTCGGCGACGGTCGTCCACATCGGGTCCGGCGTCTCACCGAGAACCGTTGCAGCCTGCACCGCAATCCGCAGCGCGGCTTGCGCGCCGGCGTTGGTGGTCACGCTGTCGTCGACGTTCGTGTGGTACTCGTCGGGGCCCTGGACGTCGGCGATGCCGTAGCTGCCGTCGGCCGACGCGGTGGCGCGCGTGGCCCAGTACGCCGCGATGTCCCGCAGCACCGGCCAGGCCTTCGCGAGGTACGTCTTGTCACCGGACGCCTGGTAGTACTGCCACTGCGCGAGGGCGATTTCGGACTGCACGTGCAGTTCCTGCGTGCCCTCGGGGTTGCCGGGCGGGGTCGACTCGACGCCGGTCAAGGCCGACTCCCACGGGTACTTCGCCCCGGCGATGGGGTGGTCCGGGGTGGAGAGGGCGGCCGCCGCGGCCTGTGCCGCGGGCAGCAGCTTCTGCCGGTAGGTGTCGGCCTCCACGGCGAAGTCCGGGTGCTGGGCGAGCAACGCCGGGTACATCCACGTCTCCATGTCCCAGAAGACGTGGCCGTTGTAGCCGTCGGACGACAGACCACCGGGGCTCGCGCTCCAGCTGACGCCCGGCCGGGTGCTCTCGAGCAGGTAGAACATCGCGGCGCGGATCTGCGCGGTCATCGCGGGGTCACCGGGGATGCGGATGTCGGACTGCCACAGCCGTGCCCACGCGGTGGCGGTGCGTCCGGCCACCCCGGCGGTGCCGGTGGTGGCGCCCTCCTCCGAGGCCGCCATTGCGGCCTGCTGCGGAGTGGCGTCGGTGAGCGTCCGGTCGGTGTCCACCGAGGACGCGACGCCGACGAACTTGGTGATCGTGTAGCTCCGGCCGCTGACGACCTTGAGCTTGGCCTGCTGGCCGACGGTGCCGGCGGGCAGGTCCGCGATCGGGCGCGTCGGGACGACGAGGTCGCCCACGCGCAGCGAGGACGCGACCCCGGCGGTGACCAGCCCGCCGGTCGTGGTGACCGTCTCCTGCAGGGTCGCGGACTTCTGGTCGACCGAGGAGGCCGTGACGGTCGCGGTGTCCAGGCTGCGGCCGTCGAGCAGGTCCCCGACGGTGGCGGCACCGCTCCAGTGCGGCACGACGGTGAGGGTGACGGTTCCGAGGTGGCCGTGCGACTGGTCGGCGGCGACGGCGTACGTCAGGGTCGACTTCCGACCGCTCGGGGCCGTCCAGTCCAGCGAGGTGGTGATGGTGCCGGTGCGCATGTCGAGCGACTGGCGGTAGTGCGAGGTGGTGCCGACGGTGGGCTTCGGCGCGACGGCCGTGGGCAGGTCCGCGCCGACCGGGAACGCCGTCACGTAGTCGACGTTGACCTGGGCCGAGTCACCCTCCCGCGTGGTGATCTCCAGGCGGTTCGCCCCGGCGGTGAGGGTGGCCGGCACCTGCACGACCCCCCAGGTGTCCCAGTTCGCCAGTGGCGGCAGGGTGAGCTGCTGGTAGCTGCCGTTGACGCCGAGCGACACCGTCTGCGTCGCGCCGGTGCCGTTGGCGTACCGGACGGCGACCGTGGCAGGTCCGGCCGGCGCGCCGGTCACGGGGAAGGTGCCGGTGGCGCCGATGAACGGCGCGCTGTTGTGGGCGAGGCCCGCGAGGAACCCCGGAACGGTCGAACCGCTGTGGTCGGACTCGATGTCCGCGCCGCCGGACGTCTCGGCGTACGCGCCGGGGCACAGCACCCCGAACGCGCAGGTGAAGCCCGGCGGCAACCCGCCGTACGAGGTGGTGCCGTCTCCGAACGCCAGCGACGTCCACATCGGGAGACTGGCCCGCTTCTCGAAGGAGTCCGGCTGACCGTAGAACCCCGCGAGTTCCGCCTGGGTCTGGATCGGCGAGGCGCTGTACCCGACGCCTTCGGCCGGCACGCGCGCCGCGAGGTAGCCGTTGCCGATGAAGGCCGGCGCGTACCCCGCCCCGGTGTCGGTGGTCGAGAGCACCCACCCCGCGGCGGACGACGCCGCGGGGGCCGCGGGCGCCGCGGCAGCGGGGCCACCGGCGACCGTGGCCGTCGCAGCGGCGAGCACGCCCAGGGTCAGAGCGGAGACCCGCGTGCGCAAGGGGATGGTGCGGACCGAGGTGGTCATGGTGGGTCGCCGTTCTGGAGGAGGTGGGGCGGGGAGGTGTGGTGCGGGGCCGGGTCGGCGGACGCAGGGCGTCCGCCGACCCGGCGCGGTGCTCAGCTGTACGAGACGACGAGCGTGTCGTGCACGGTCCGCTTCGGTGCGTGGACCGTCAGCGTGCGCGTGGCCGAGTCCCACGTCCACGACGCCGCCGTCACCCGTGTGCCGTTGATCTTGACCACGGTCGGCGCGGTGGCGTTGGTGAACCGCACCGTCCAGGCCCGGCTCTGGACCTGACCCGAGAACGCACCGATCGCGGCGCCGATCGTGACCTTGTTGCCCGCCGCGGCGATCGCGGTGGTGGCCGAGCGGGTGGACGACGTGGTGCCGTCGTCCTCGTAGAGCGTGCTCGACCCGTTGGCGCCCTGTGCAACGGTCACCGTGGCGGCGGTCAGCGGGTTCTGCACGTCACCGGTCACGTTGTTCGTGCGGGTGGTGACGATGCCGCCGGAGCGGACGAACACGGGCATGGTCGACAGGTCGGTGGTGACCTGCGCGGTGGTGCCGCCCTTGTAGGTCTTGCCGGTGAACCAGTCGGTCCAGGTGGACCCGGCCGGGAACCACACCGACGACGTCGAGCTCGTGCCGGGCGTGGTGACCGGAGCGACCAGGAAGTCCGACCCGTACAGGTACTCGTCGTCCGCCTGGGCGTAGGCCTCCTGCTGGTCCGGGTACTGCAGGTACAGCGGGCGCACGATCGGCAAGCCGGTCGTCTTGGCCTGCTGGGCCAGCGTGTACGTGTAGGGCACCAGGTTCTCCCGCAGGTTCAGGAACGCGTCGGCCGAGCTCTCCGCCGCCGGGCCGTACTGCCAGGGCAGCCGGTCGCTGTGGTTGGAGTGCAGCCGGTCGATGGGCTGGAACGTGCCGAACTGCACCCACCGGGCGTAGAGGTCGTCGGCGAGCTTGGTCGAGCCCGGTTCCGACCCGGGGAACTGCGTACCCCCGGTGTGACCACCGATGTCGTGGCTGATGGACGGCAGACCGGTGGCCGCACCCTCACCCGGGGTGTAGCCGACCTCGTAGGCGAGCGTCGCCCAGTCCGACGTCGTGTCACCGGTGAAGTGCAGCGTGGTGCGCTTGTCCGCCCACGGGCCGGTTTCCGCGGGAGTCGAGTTGCCGTACCCGCCGGTCGAGAGCGTCCCGTAGGCCCGGGAGAACGCGAACCCGCGGTCGACGGTCTTCTGGGTGTAGTCGGCGTACGCCTGGTTGATCCACGCGTCGCCGGTCACGCCCGGCAGGCTCGAGGTCGAGGAGTCGCAGCACCAGTCCATCCACCACAGGTCATTGCCCTGTGCCTGCATGGTGTCGTGCAGCGAGAGGTACGCCGCGAGCTGGTCGGGGTCGCCGAAGTCGAAGACGTAGCAGTCCTGACCGCCGCCACCACAGGCGCCCGGCTTGAGCTTGCCCTTCGCGATCGCCTGGGCCGCCGCGAACTGCGGGTCCGACGCCAGGATGCTCGGGTGGATGTTCAGTGACGTGTGCAGGCCCTGCGCGTGGGCCCAGTCGAAGTACGCCTTCGGGTCCGGGAACTTGCTGGGGTCGATCTCCCACCCGTTCCACTGGTTCGGCACCTTGAAGTCGGTGTCGGTGACCAAGACGTCGAGGGGCACGCCCTCACTGCGGAACTTCGGCAGGATCGTGTTCTCGTAGTCGGCCGCCGTGCGGTCGTAGTACTCCGAATACCAGGTGCCGTAGGCCCAACGCGGCAACAGCTTGGCCGGTCCGGTCAACGTCGACAGGTCCTGCAGTGCCGCGCCGTACTGCTGCCCGTAGCCGAAGACGTAGCCGTCCTGGTAGGGCTTGCCGCCGTGCGACGGACGCGGGGTCACCTTGCGCACGGAGGGGTCGAGGACGGCGGACGGGGTGTCGTCGATGAGCGACCAGCCGTCCTGGTAGAGCAGTCCGGGGTTGGTCAACGCCCCGGCGTCGACGCCGTCGATGCTGCGGCGGTACCCGCCGAGCGGGGCGTGCGGATCGAGCACGGGCGAACCCGACTCGACGAACGCGACCGTGTCGACGTTGACGTTGCAGCTGGCAACGGTCGGGCAGCCGAGGGTGACCTGGTCGGTCCCGGCGGTCAGCGCGACGGGCACGGTGATCGTCCGCCACGTGTCCCAGCTGCTGGTCGGGCGCAGGGTGACGGTCGTCGGTGCCGCCGAGCCGACCTGGACGGTCATGGTCCGGGTCTGGACCGGCTGCGAGCCCGCGGTGCTGTTGGCGTACCGCAGCTGAAGCGAGGCCTTCCCGGTCTTCGGCACGCGGGTCACGGTGAACGTGTCGGACGCGCCGACGTTCTCCAGCCCACTGAGGAAACCCTTGGCGGAGTAGCCGTTGTGGTCGGTGGCGACCTTCGCGCCGCCGGCGAGCGAACCGGTCTCGGCCTGGCAGACCGCACCGAAGGCACACGGCGTGACGACCGGCGCCGCGACCGGCGGGTAGTCGGCGCCCGGCGTGAGCACCGCGACGTTGTCGAGGTTGAGGTTGCCCGAGTCGTTCGCGGACCGCGCGACGGTGACGGTGTGCGACCCCGCCCCCAGCGTGACCGAAGCCCGGGCGACGGCCCACGTGTCCCAGTTCGCCGTCGGCGGCAGGCTCAGGGTGGAGGCGGGACCGCCGTCGGCGGACACGCTCAATGTGCGGGTGGTGATCTGACCGTCGCCGCCCTGGAAGTTGGCGTAGCGCGCGGCGAGGTCGTAGGTGCCGGCCGTCGCGACGTTCACGCGGAAGCTCAGGGCGTTGCCGACCTGTTCGAAGCCCGCGACGAACCCGCTCCCGGAGAAGTCGGCGTGGTTGGTGGCCTCGGTGAGGCCGGTGAGGTCGAGACCCTCGGCCTCACACCGCACTCCGACGGTGCAGCTCGGCGCGGCCGTGCCGCTCCACGGGGTCGCGGTGATCCGGTGGCCGCCGTCGTCCACCTTGAGCTGGAGGTTGTTCGCGGTGAACGGGCCGGACCCGACCTTGTAGCGCAAGGTCACGGCGTTCGTGTCGATGGTCAACCAGCCGTTGACGACCTTGGACGTGAAGGCCGTCTTGGCGAACGAGTCGCGCCCGACCGCGTTGAACGTCGCGGCGTCGAGGAACGCGCCGTCACCGGCGTACTCGGTGCGGATGAGGGTGGGCGAGAGCACCTCGAAGCGGGCCTGACCGGACACGACCGCGTTGCGGGCGGCCGGCACGGTCGCTGCCGCGACCGCGGGTGGCTGCGACGCCACGGCGAGGCCCACGCCGAGCGCGGTCGCGGCGAGAGCGGCGACCGAGCGACGCACGGCGGGACGGAGGGGACGTTTCACAGACGAACTCCTGGATCGGTGGGGAGGGACACGAGGGGCAGGGTCGGAGGACGGGGTGGGGCGGTGGTCGGGCCGCGGCCCTGGGACCGGTCGGCGAACTGGGTGGTCTCGGTGAGCACGAGGCTCAGCGCACCGACGAGTGAGGCCCGCTCGCCCAGCGGCGAGACGGTGAGGTCGACCGGCGGGCCGAAAGGCAACGTTGTCAACGCGGCCCGGACGGGGTCCTCGAGCAGGGACCCCAGGGCGACGAGCTCACCGCCGAGGACGACGCGCGCGGGGTCGAGGACCAGGACGAGGTCGGCCAGCGCCTGGGCCAGCACCGACGCGCCGTCCTCGACCACGCGACGTACCCGGTCCGATTCATGGGCACGTTCGACGAGTTCGGCGATGGTCGTCGCTCCCCCGCGGGAACCGATCCGACGCAGCATGCCGTCGCCGCCGGCGTAGAGCTCGAGGCACCCGCGGCGCCCGCACCAGCAGCGCTCGGCACGGTCGTGCACGGTCACGTGCCCGAACTCGCCCGTGTACCCGCTGCGACCGCGGAGGATCCGGCTGCCGCGCGCGACGCCGAGGCCGATGCGGCTCGCGACCTTGACGTAGAGCACGTCACCGTCGCCCGAGACCGGTTCGCGCAGGGCCTCGCCGAGCGCGCCGAGGTTGGCGTCGTTCTCGGTGACGACCGGGATGTCCCACCGGTCGGCCACCCGCTCGGCCAGTACTGAACCGTTCCATCCCGGCAGGACGTCGGGGACCGCCAACCGACCGCCGCCGGCCGTCACGGGCGCGGCGATGCTGATCGCGGCCCCCACCAACGCGTCGGCGTCGACGTCGGCCTCGGCGACGGCCTGCTCGATCTTGGCGAGCACCAGGTCGATGCCCCGGTCGGCCGTGTGGTCGCGCGGCACGGTGGTCCACCGTTCCGCCAGCACGCTGTGCGACAGGTCGCCCACGGCGACGGCGACGTGCCGCACGCCGATGTCGACGGCGATGGCGGTTCCGGCGGACTTGTCGAGCGCGACCTGGGAGGCCGGGCGGCCGGGAGTACCGGCCGCGGCGGGCGGACGCTCGGCGATGAGTCCGCGAACGGCGAGTTCGTGGAGGAGGCTCGAGATCGTGGCCCGGGAGAGCCCGGTGTGCTCCACCAGTTCGGCCCGGGTGGCCCACCCGGCGCCTCGGAGGACACCGACCACGCGCGCCCGGTTGGCCGCGCGGAGGGCCCCACTCGTGGGCTGCACCCGCCGGGGGGCGGGCAGCACCTGCTGCGTCACTGCGTCGGAACCCCTCTCGCGACCTCGTCGTCGTCGTGCCTCGGGCACTGTGCTCCGCGAGGTCGAATTCCGTCAAGACTTGTACAAAACCGACCGGTTTCTGCTGGGGCGTCGACCGCCTCCGCGTCCGACGTCACCGACGTCGGGCGACGTCCCGCCGGCGGTGGGTCTCGCGTGTCGCGGTACGTTCCGCGCCAGCGACTGACAGGGGAACCCGGTGAGAACCCGGGACTGACGCGCAACGGTGAGGCCGGTCGACCGGCCCGAGTCCGAACACCTGGCGGTCGTCGTGTCACTGCGGAAGCCTGTCCACGCGAGCGGGCGGCGGCCGCCCGGCTCCTGCGACCTCCGGGCTGCGGTGCGGGGCGTTCGACGCCTGCGCCCCCACCCGAGGAGCTCGATCCCCGATGCCCACGCCCTTCCCCCGTCGCGCCGCTCTCGGCCTGACCGTCCTGGCCACCACGACCGCGTTGGCGACCACGCTGGCCGTCCCCGCCGCGGCGACCTCGACCTCGGCCGCCGTCGCGACGTCGGTCCAGCGCGGCGTCACGTACGTCAAGACGTTGCAGGCGTCCGACGGCAGCTTCACCACCTCGGGCCTGTCGAACGAGTGGGCGTTCAGTGCTCTCGCCGCCGCCGGCACCGCGGCCGTCGACGTCGTTCCCTCCGGCAACACCGGGGGGAACGCCCGGGCGGTCTACCGCAACCAGGTCGCCGCGAGCACGTGGCCGAGCAGCGCTCCCGTCGTCACCGACTACGAGCGCGGGATCCTCAACACGTACGCGGCCGGCACCGACCCGGCACGGGTCTCCGCCCAGCGCAACCTGCTGGCCGACCTGGCCTCGTACTGGCAGCCCGCCGCGCCGGGCTACTTCGGTCCACCCGCGAACTTCAACGGAACCGTGTTCGGCCTGCTCGCGTTGGCGGGCGCGCGCACCCAGTCCGGCGCGGCGCGGGTCCCGCAGCGACTGCTCGACACCGTGACCGCGGTGGTCCGCGCGAACCAGCACGACGACGGCGGGTGGGACTTCACCCAGGCCGCCGGCAACGCCACCCGGCTCGCCGCCACCAGCGACATCGACATGACCGGCGCGGCGATGGCGGCCCTGTGCAGCAGCGGCGTCCCCGCCACCGACACCGCTGTCGTCGCCGCGCGCAACTTCCTCGCCGGCAAACTCGTCACCACTACCGGTGCGTTCAACTCCGCGTTCGGCGCGAACACCGACTCCAACGGCTGGGCGGTGTCCGGTCTGAACGCGTGCGGGATCCCTGCGCAAGGCGGCACTTTCACCACGTCCGCCGGCAAGACCCCGGTCGACTTCCTCATCGCCCAACAGCTGAGCGCGAGCGGCGGGTTCAGGTACCAGCCGTCCAACACGACCGCGACCGCGTACTCCTCGATCGACGCCCTCCGCGCCCTGGCCGGCGGCGGGTTCACCGCGGCACCCCCGACGCCCACCGGTGGTGCGGCCCGTTGGGTGGCCACCACCTCCTTCACGTCCGGCACCGCGACGAGCGTGGCGCTCGTCGTGGACACCGGCGCGACCGGCGGCCTCACCGTGTGCAAGGTCCCGTTCGTGCCGACGTCGACCACCACGACCCTCGGTGCGGTTCTGGACGCCGCCGCTGCGAACGCGTCACCGTCCGGGTGTGTCACCGGCGCGTCGCCGACCTCGGGGACCGGCACGATCACCGCGCTCAACGGCAGGACCAACACGGCGTCCTCGACGTGGAAGCTCAGCATCGACGGGTCGAGCGCGAGTACCGCCAGCCGCGGCGCGGTCGTCAAGCTCGGCGACACCGTCTCGCTCGCGTACGGCAGCTGATCCGTGGGCCGGTCGGCGCGTCGATCAGCGCGCGCCGACCCGCGGGGCGTTGTACGCCTGCGCCCACACGCGTGGTCCTCCCGCGACCGGGGTCGCTGCGGGCCACGACACCGTGACCGTCCGCGACTCCCCCGGCAGCAACCAGAAGTAGTTGTCGTCGTAGAACGCGGGGAGAACGCGCTTGCCCGCGGCGTCGCGGACCGAGAGCCGGACCATCGCCGCCACCGTCGTGCCGGCGTTGCGCACGGCTACCGAGCGGCGGGCGTCGCCGCCGGCGGGGTCCATGGCGGCGGTGCTGACCACGAGCCTGGTGGGCGCGCCCGTGGTGAGCACCTGCATGTCCGTCGGTTTGCGGTAACGCCAGTAGGTGTTGCGGGACACGACCCGGCGCGCCCGGTCGGTGAACTCCAAGCGCAGCAGGTGCAGGGCAGGGAGGTTCGCCTTGAACGGCATCGCGAAGGCCTTGCCCGTGGTGGTCGGGCCCACCGTCACCGCGCGCTTCAGCGTCCGCAGCACCGTTCCGTCCAAGGCGTACAGCGTGGCGGTGACGACACCCCGTGCCTGACGGGTCGTGTTGTTGGCGACCTTCACCGTCCAGTCCGGGAGCGATGCCTGCACGTGTACCGGTTCGCACGCGCTGCGCGCGCCGTAGTAGGCGCCGTTGACGTCGAAGTCGTAGTCGTAGGTCTGCCACACCGTGGAGTACCAGGCCGGGTGCGACATCCAGAGCAGCAACGCGGTCGCGTCACCGGTGAGGTTGGCGTTCCAGGCCTCGAACATCGCGCGGTGGTTCTCGTAGTTCACGAACTGTGCCCGCCGGCAGAACTCGTCGAGCGTCGACGACGCGCCCAACCGCGCGTCGATCGCTGCCTGGTAGGAGGCGGTCTGCTGGTTGGCCGTCGGTGACCAGTCGTGGTGGTTCCAGACCTCGGTGATCGGCCACCCGGGCTCGTCGCCCACGAGGTTCTGCATGGTCTCGGTCACCGGGACCACCGGCATGCCGATCTCGGTGTGGAAGCCGAACGCGCCGGTGTCGTAGCTGTCGCGGTCGTAGTAGGCCGCGGGCTCGATCCACCGGTACGGCCCGTGGCCGCTGACGACCCCGCCCGCCGAGTTGGGCACGTACAGCGTGCCCGGGTGCAACTGCGTGACCGCTGCGGCCATCCCCTGCCCCAGGTGCAGCGGCGGTTCCTCCTCGTTGGCACCGCACCACACGACGATGCTCGGGTGCGTGCGGTAGCGACGGATCGTGTCGGCGGCGATGTCGACGTATCCGGGGATGTCGTCCAGGAACGTCCCGGCCTCCCAGAAGTCGTTCCACACCAGGAGTCCGTAGCGGTCGCAGAGGGCGTAGAGCTCTTCCCGGTCGCTGCTGCCGAGCCAGTTGCGCACCATGGTGAAGTTCATGTCACGGTGCATCCGCACCGCGGTCTCCAGTCGGCCCTCGGTGCGGCGCAGGAGTTCGTCCCAGCCCCAGTTGCCGCCGCGGGCGAACACGGGCACGCCGTTCACGCTGATGCGCAACTGGGTGACGCTGTTGTCGACGGCCTTGACGTCGGTCCAGGTCTGACCGTCGTCGGAGGCCTGGATCACGAAGGTGCGCGCGTACGCCTGCTCCCAGTCGATCTGGACCTGGTCGAACACGCGCGCGGCGCCGAGGTCCACCTGGATCCACTGGTCGTCGGTGTAGCTCGACGACCACCGTGTCCGTGGGTTGTCATCGGTGGCGTTGCCCGCGGGGTTGCCGTCGTCGGACGACGCCGTGGCCGGCTGGTGCAGCGCGAGATCGGTGTCGGGATCTGTCGAGTCGAGCACCGACAGCCGCCACATCGAGATGCCGTAGCCCGTGGCGCGCTTGTGGCCCTGGATCCGCAACCACCGTGCGGTGGTCGGGGGGAACGACTCGGTCTGGACGGCGGAATCGCCCAAGGCCGCCGCGTTGTCGACACTCTGCACGTCCGTCCACGCCGCACCGTCGGCCGAGACCTGCACGACGTAGTCGAGCGCGTAGGCGCTCTCCCAGGCGATCTGCACCTGGTCGAACGCGGTCGTCGCGCCGAGATCGACCTGGATCCACTGGTGGTCTTCGTGGCCGGAGGCGAACCGGGTGGTGGGATCGCCGTCAACGGCCAACGCCGGGCTGTGGCCGTCGTCCTCCTGCGACGACGCGGTCGCCGTGTGCCCCTCGGCGAGATCGTTGTTGCTTGCAACGGAGTTGACCACGGCCAACCGGTACATGGAGAACCCGTACCCGGTGGCCCGGCGCCCGAGAGCCACCCGCACGAAGCGTGCGTTCTGCGGGCCGAGGTCGACGATCTGTCCGGGAGCCGTACTTCCACTGCTCACGATGAACGTCGGGGCGGCCGACGGCGGCACGACGATCGGTTGGGCGCTCGCGAAGTCGAACTGGCGGATGCCGAACTGCACCGTGCGGGTGTCGCTGAGGGCGTTGGCGCTGCTGACGGTCACGCTCAGGTCGTGCAGGGCGGGCTCGCCGTACCCGTTCGGCCACCACAGCTCGGGGTTCTTCACCATCAGAGGCGCGAACTGGTCGGGGTCGAACACCACGTCGGTGCTGCTCGTCGCGGGAACGGTGACCTGTTGGGCCAGCGAGACGCGGTCGAAGGCGATGCGCACGGTGACCGTCTTCGCCTTCGCGCCGACGTTCCGCACCGGCACGACGACCCGCACGCGGGCGACGTCGACAGCGGGCAGGTTCGGCAGGGTGGTGTCGATCTGCGGGTCACCGATGACCACGGCACCGGTGCTGCGCAAGCGCACGTGGTTCCAGATGCCGCTCGCCCGGTCACGCACGGCGGGCATCCAGTCCCACCCGGACGAAGCGAGATACGTGGGCGAGTCGAGGTACAGGTGCCCACCCTGCACGAACGTGTTGCCGTTGTCGCTCTTGTCGCCGGGGTTACCCGGGTGGGGCATCGGCGTGATCTTGACGGCGAGGCCGTGCTGCCCGCCACCGGCGGCCAGTGCGGACGTGACGTCCCACCGCGCGCGGGCGAACGGGTGCACCAGGGTGCCGACGTTCGTGCCGTTCAGCCAGACGTCGGCCTGGTGGTTGATCCCGTCGAACTCCAACCAGACGTGCCGTCCGGATGAGGTGTCGAGACCACGCGGCAGGGCGAACACCCGGCGGTACCACCACGCGTGGCGAGACAGCGCCTCCGGGATCTCCAGGTTGGCGAATCCTTCGACGGGATCTGGGAAACGCTCCTGCTCGACCAGACTTGTCAGCACCGTGCCCGGCACGGTCGCCGGCAGCCAGCGCTCGACGCTGGTGCGCGGCGCAGCCAGGTCGGCACCGGTGGCAGACCCGGCGAAGTCGTCGAGGGTGAGCTCCCACCCCGACTCCAGCGGCACCGAGCCGTCGGCGGCGACGGTGAGCGCAGGCGCGGATCGGCGCAGGCCGTCCCAACTGGTCCACCCGCTCGCGGGCGGACGGGTCGCGGTGGTGGTCCCCCACACCTGGAAGCCGTTGAGGCCCACGGGGTTGGCGTTGGCCTGCGCGGTGGCGGTCATGCGCACCCAGCGGGCCTTCACCGGGGCGTCGAGCGTGATCGCCACGACCCCGCCCGGCCCGCTGGTGGTCGCGTAGACCTGCTTCCACGTCGTCGTGTCGGTGCTGACCTCGACAGTGAAAGCGGTCGCGGCGCTCGACAGCACCTGGCTGCCGTCGGTCTGCCCGTAGTCGCCGTCGAAGGGCGGGTCGGACGCGAGGGCCTCGAACGTCAGGGTCACGGCCTCGACGGTGCACGAGGCCTGCAGGTCCACGGTGATGCTCGCCGGCCCGTCACCGCCCGCGCGCCACCCGGAGCCTCGGACACCCACCTCGGACAACTCGTCGACCGCGAACGACGCCGGGGTCGCGGCGTAGGCGGTCGAACTGGCCGTCGCCGGCCGGAAGAGTGCGAGGTCCCGCCGCGTCGCGGCAGGCGGGCCGGCCGGAGCTGCTTCGGCACTCCCCGGCCATGCTGCGGCCACGCCCCACCCGGCCAACAGGGTGGCGCCACCGGTGAGGAAGGCCCGGCGGCTCGCACCGCGTGCCGGTTCGGCGTGGGTGTCGGACGGGCGGGCGGACGGCGAGCGGCTCATCGGCGAGTCCTCCAGGTGGGATCGGGATCTGACAGCGTTGTCATCACTCGAGACGCGATGACAACGCTGTCAATCTGCAAGGGCGAGACGGTCGAGTCAAGGGGTCTGCGCCGATTACTTGACGATGTGCCGCAATCGACCGACGCCCGCGCGAGGTGTCCGACTCGTCGAGCAATCCGCCGCACCCGCCGCAGGACGCCGAGCGGTCCTGCCCTCGGGAGCCCGCAGGAATCTCATCGCAGGTCCGCGGACTCCGGAATCGACGGCGGACCCATGCCCGCGATGCCAGGGCGAGGACGCGGCCGGTCGAACGCCGTCAGCGACGCCCCCAGGTCACGGCCGCAGCCACCGGCGGCGCGACACCGGCACGCAGTTCGGGATCGGGGGTTGCTCCGAGAGCGTCGTTGACCGTCGAGAACGCGATCCGCAGCGCCACGAAGACCGTGACGGCCATGATCTGCGCGTCGTCGAAGCCGACCTCCCGCAAGGACGTGACGTCGGCGGCGGTCGCGCCGTTCGGGTCGCGGGTGACCACCCGCGCCCACCGCGCTAGGGCGCTCTCCTGCGTGGTGAGCGCCGAGTCGTCACCGACGAGGACGCCTGCTGCCAGCTCGGCATCGGCGGCTGCGGCCAACTTCTGACCCCAGGCGAGCGAGCAGTACGCGTCGCCCAGGGTCGAGGCCGTGGCCGCCACGAGGATCCCGCGCGTCCGCATGTCGAGCCGTCCCTGCTTGACGCACCGTCCCAGCAGGGCGAACAACCCGTCCAGCGTCTCGGGCATGTGACCCCACAACCGCGAGGCGTTCATGACGTAGCCGAGGTCGTCGAGGTCCTCCTGCCGGAGGCGTTCGGCCGCGGCCGTCGTGGGCGCGGCGGACAGGAAGTGCCCCGGCGGTTCGTCGGTGTGCTCGGGAACGTCTCCGACGGGCTTGGTCGCGACGTAGCCGACGACGAGGATCACGGCGCGCAGGGGCAACCCGGCCCTCACCCGTTCGGCGGCCACGCCGCGGGCGTGGGCGAGGAACCGGTCCTCCCCCACGGCCGCGACGGCCTCGTAGCCCGGACCGGTCGAGGCCAGGGCGCGCGCGAAGTGGTCGGGGTCGGCGAACTCCCACGCGAAGGGGATGTCGTGTCGCGCCACATCCTGGAAACCCCACCGCTGCAGCAGTTCCTCACCGGCACCCGGACGCCCGAGCTTCACCATCGACGCCTGGTTGGTGACCTTCTCCGCCGTGGCCAGGGTGAACGGCGACAGCGCCCACGCGCCCGGGGACGCCTTGATGTGACCCCAGACCGTGAGGCCCAGGCGGCCGCCGGGGCGCAGGACACGACGCGCTTCGGCGACGGCGTCGGGCGTCGTGCCCCAGATGCCCCGGAAGCTCGTCACGACGTCGAACGTCTCGTCGCCCCACGGGAGCGCGTGCATGTCGCCGACCTGCAAGTCCGCGTCCGGCAGGCGGTCGCGGGCGACCGCGATCAGCCTCGCCGACGCGTCCAGGCCGGACACCTGCGCTCCGCGCGCTGCGGCCAACTCCGCAGCGAGTCCGGAACCGCACGCGATGTCGAGGAGGTGGTCGCCGGCTCCGACCCCCAGCAGCTGGTGCACGGCCACGTACTCACGGCAGTTCGCGGGCTCACTCAGCGTCGCGAACTCGGCCGCCCGCCGGCCCCAGCCCTCGTCCACCAGCGTCCACTGCGGTCGCGGCGCTCCGAGCTCGGGCCCGGAACCACCGACGGCATCGACATGATCGGTCGTCACGCCTCACCGTAACGGCGCGGACGGACGTCGACGGTGCATCTTCGGGCAGAGGCGGACCGTGCGGTCACACCTCGACGCGACGCCCCGTGACCGCCGAGCGTGTGACGGCGTCGAGCAGCCGGTGCCGACGCACGCCGTCCGCGAAATCGGGGACACGATGTCCGCCACCCGTGAGCTCCCGCCGGATCCCGGCGTAGGCGTGCGCGAGGGTGTGCAGGTGGGTCCGGGCGAGGTGCGGGAACTCGTCGTATCCCGCCGGCACCGGCATCTCGACGAGGGGGTCGCTGCGGCGCGCGCTGCGGATCGTCACCGGCGCGATGTGCGGGTGGTTCGCCGCGGTGGCGACGAGCGATCCCGCCGTCCCGTCGATCGTCAGCGAGAACCCCGCACCGGAGCTCGTACCACCGCGCTGGTGCGCGGACAGCACTGCACCACTGTGCAACGTTCCCGACACGGCGATCTGGTCGACCGACGTCATGGGCACGGATCGGCCGGTGCGGCCCAGCGGCACCAGCGGGTGGCGGGTCGCGGTGGTCGCCACGACGTCCATCAACTCCCCCACCACCATCAGCACCGGGTCGATGGCGTGGCCGAACCCGATGCCCAGCATCGAAGCACCCTGGTCGCGGTCGAGCGTGTACAGCGCGCCCTCCGACACCGGGGATCCCCACTCGGAGACGGACGAGAGAACCGTTGCACTGAGCACGTCGCCGACGTAACCGTCGGCCACCAGCGCCGCGAGCCACCGGAACGACGGTGAAGACCGCCCCTGCAGACCGACGAAGGTCGGCAGGCCCGTCGCGGCCGTCGCCATCTCCTGCGCCTCGTCGACGTCCAGCGCGAACGGCCATTCGCAGAACACGGCCGTGCCCGCGGCGGCTGCCGGCAGGACCAGTTCGCGGTGCCGGGGCGTCTTCACGGTGACGACGACGAGGTCGATGTCCGGCGCGGCCGCCAGTTCCTCGACCGAGGCGTAGGCCGGCGCTCCGTGGGCGGTGCCGGCCGCACGGCCGGCCGCCTCGGAACTGGCGACGAGACCGCGCAGGCGGAAACCACCGGCCGCGGCCATGGCGGGCAGGTGCGCACCTGCTCCCCAGCCGCCGGTCGCGCTCAGCCCGACCACGCCGACACCGACGGACTCCACCGGTGTCACCAGTTCCACGCGGACATCGTCGTCTCGACCACGCCGCGCAGTTCGCGGCGCCCGGCACCGCCGGCCGCCTGGACGGCGATGCCGAAGGACAGGGTCATGACGTAGCGTGCGAGACGCGCCGGGTCGGTGTCCGCGCGGAGGTCACCCTCGTCGACCGCACGCCGGAACCGCGCCTGCAGACCGGCCCGGGCCGTGTTGCGCCAGGCCGTCAACAGGTCGTGCACCGCCTGACCGGACGCACTGGCCGCGAGCGCACCCTGTACGCCCAGGCAGCCATGGGGCGAACCCGGACGGGTCGTCGCCTCGACCGCGCCGATCAGGAACGTCTCGACCACCTGACGTGCCGTCGGCTCCCCCACCGCACGGGCCGCGTAGGAACCCGGCCCCTCGGTGTAGCGCTCGAGCGCCCGCCCGAACAGCTGTTCCTTGTTGCCGAAGGCGGCGTAGAGGCTGGGTTTCCCGATCCCCATCGCCTCGGTGAGGTCGGTGAGGCTGGTGGCCTCGTAGCCCTGCCGCCAGAACACGTCGACCGCCCGGTCGAGGGCCTCGTCGAGATCGAACTCCCGCGGTCGGCCGGTGGCAGTGGTTCCCCGTGCGGCGTCCATGCAGCTGATCCTACGCGAGATCTCTACCGATCGGTTCAGAAGCTGCTACGGTTCTGTACCGAACGGGACACAACACGACGGAGGACAGATGAAGACCAGCAAGCTCGGCGATCTCGAGGTCTCACGCATCGGCCTGGGCGCCATGGGGATGAGCGCGTTCTACACCGGCGCCGGGCGATCGGACGACGACGCCGTCCGCGTCGTCCAGCGCGCCGTCGACCTCGGGATCACGCACATCGACACCGCGGAGGCGTACGGCCCCTACCTCAACGAGGAGCTCGTCGGACGGGCGTTGCGGGGCCGGCGCGACCAGGTCGTGCTCGCCACCAAGTTCGGCCTGGTCTCGCACACCGGTGGTGAGGTCCCGGACAGCTCACCGACGAACGTCCGCGCGGCCGTCGAGGGATCGTTGCAGCGTCTGCAGACCGACCACATCGACCTCTACCACCAGCACCGCCTCGACCCGGACACTCCGATCGAGGACACCGTCGGGGTGCTAGCCGAGCTCGTCGCCGAGGGCAAGATCCGCCACATCGGGTTGTCCGAGGTCGGTCCGGACACCATCCGCCGCGCGCACGCCGTCCACCCGGTCTCCGCGGTGCAGTCGGAGTACTCGCTGTGGTCGCGCGACCCGGAATCCACCGTCCTCCCGACGTTGCGCGCGTTGGGGATCGGTTTCGTCCCCTACTCCCCGCTCGGACGGGGTTTCCTCACCGGCACCATCCGCTCGCTCGACACGCTCGACGCCGACGACTGGCGCCGCACCAACCCCCGCTTCGCCGACGGGAACCTCGAGCGCAACCTGCGTCTGGTCGAGGTGGTCGAGACGGTCGCCGGCGAGGTCGGCGCCACCCCGGCCCAGGTCGCACTGGCGTGGCTGCTCGCGCAGGGTCACGACATCGCGCCCATCCCCGGCACCACGCGCCTCGCACGGTTGGAGGAGAACGCCGCTGCCGACGACGTCACCCTGACGGGGGCGCAGATCGCCCGCCTGGACGCCCTGACGCCCGCATCGGGCGAGCGGTACGACCCGGCCGACATGGCGGCGATCGACGCGTGACCACCGAGACACCCCGTCGGATCCCACCTCCGCTCCGAGCCCCCTTGAAATCGGGGTGAAGCACGTGTGATCCTTCCGCGGTCAGACCGTCACCCCGGTGTTGAGACCGCAGCGCGAGGTGTCGTGGGCCCGCTGCGCCCGCACCTCTCCGGATGCGCTGCGACGTGGGTCCGCACCACTGCGGCGGCACCCGGCCGACCTCCCCGGATCAGCCGGGGCTGCCCGCAGACGGTGCACCGGGCCGCGTGGAACCAGGACCCCCGACTGGAGCCGCGCCGTCCGCCGCGTGGTGGCATCCGTTCGGACCTGCCGGTCGAACGGGTGTCACCACGCCGGCCCGACGACCGGTCCGCGACCGGTGAGCGCCGGCGCGTGGTAGTCACAGTGGGTGCACCCGAACCCCTCGGCGGAGCGGCACACGGTCGTGGCGCTCGTCCTGCCGGGCGTCATCCCGTTCGACCTCGCCATCCCGGCCCAGGCGTTCGGTCAGCTGCCGGAGCACTACCGGTTCGAGGTGTGCGGTGTCGAACCCGGACCGGTGCCCACGACCGCGCCGTTCGCCGTCACCGTCGGTGCCGGGCTCGACCTCCTGGCCGAGGCGGACACCGTGGTCGTGCCCGGGTTCCGGCCGCTCGACCGACCACCGCCGGCCGCACTCGCCGCCCTGCGCGAAGCCCACGCCCGCGGTGCGCGGGTGGCGTCGGTGTGCGTCGGCGCGTTCGCGCTCGCGGCCGCCGGGTTGCTGGACGGCCGGACGGCCACCACCCACTGGAAGGAGGCCGAGCACCTGCGCGAGCGGTTCCCGGCGGTGCGGGTGAACGCCGACGTCCTCTACGTCGACAACGGCCGGGTGCTGACCAGTGCCGGCCTCTCGGCGGGCGTCGACCTGTGCCTGCACATGATCCGGGCCGACCTGGGCGCGGCGGCCGCGGCGTGGGCGGCTCGGCAGCTCGTCGTCGCAGCCCACCGTCCGGGCGGCCAGGCGCAGTTCGCGACGCAGGTCGCCGACGACGACGGACTGTCCGAGACCTTCGACTGGCTGGTGGCCGAGATGCACCGCCCGTTGACGGTGAGCCAGATGGCGCGTCACGCGGGGATGCCCGAACGTTCGTTCGCACGGCACTTCAAGCTCCGCACGAACATGACGCCGACCCGGTGGCTCACCACCCAGCGGGTGCTCGAGGTGCAACGGTTGCTCGAGACCACCGAGCTGTCCGTTGAGGAGATCGCGTCCCGCACCGGCCTGGGGACGGGGACGAGCCTGCGCTCCCAGCTCGCGCGTCACCTCGGCACCACGCCGACGGCGTACCGACGGGCGCACCGACGTCAGCTCACCACTGGCTGAACTCTTGCGACGGCTGGCCGGATCGCCGAGGACGGGACCGGGCGCCGCGACCGAGACTGGATCGCATGACCCACCTCGACGATCTGCTCGATCGCAACGCCGTCTTCGCCGCCACCGACGCCCGGCTCCACGTGCCGGCGATCCCGTTCCTGCCGAATCGGCAGGCCTACGTCCTGACCTGCATCGACCCCCGGGTCGATCCGGCCGCGATCTTCGAACTCGACCTCGGTGACGCCATCGTGGCCCGCACCGTCGGCGGACGCGTCAACGACGGGTTCCTCGACGACCTCGCCTGGATCAGTTACCTGCACGAGGTCAAGACCCCGGACGCCGAGTGGTTCGAACTGGCGGTGGTGCACCACACCGACTGCGGTTCCGGCCTCATGGCGGACGACGACCTGTGTGCCGGGTTCGTCGCGCGTGGTTACGACGACCGCGTCCTGCGCGACACCGCGGTGGTCGACCCGGCCGCGACCGTCCGGATCGACGTCGCGAAGATCCTGGCCGCGCCGAACGTCAGCGACCGGGTCGCGGTGTCCGGCTACACCTACGACGTCGCGACCGGCCGGGTCGAACGGGTCGTCGACCCACGCCACTGAGTCCGTCGGTAACGACTCAGGAGGTCAAGCGCTCGCTGACCGTCCAGAGTCGCGCGGCGTTGTCCGGGTCCAGCGCGTAGGCGGCGTAGCCGTGACGGCCGTCGCTGGCGGAACGGGCCGCGACGGGCGCGGCCTCACCGCAGTCCTCCAGGTACCGCCCGCCGATCCCCTCGAGCAGCGGGGACACCGCGGCGAACACCGAGGTGGCGGCACCCTGCTGCACGGTCTTGAGTTCGGTGCCGGCACCGGCGTCGCGGCGCGCGGCGGCGAGCACCCCGGCGTCCACGTGGCGCTGGAGGTTCGTCGCGATACCGCCGGGCATGACGGCGTTGGCGGTGATGCCGTCACCGGCCCAGCGATGCGACGCCTCGACCGCGAACAACGCGTTGGCGGTCTTGGACTGTCCGTAGGCGGCGAACGGTGTGTACGCCACGAAGTCGAACGCCAGGTCGTCGAACAGCACCGGCGAGAACAGGTGCGCGGTCGAGGTCAGCGACACCACGCGCGCTCCCCCGGCCGCGCGCAGCCACGGGTGCAGCCCGACCGCGAGGCGGAAGTGGCCGAGGTGGTTGGTGGCGAACTGCTGCTCCACGTGCGCGTCGGTGAGCGTGCGCTCCGGGAGGGCCATCACGCCCGCGTTGTTCACCAGGACGTGCAGCGGTTCGTCCCACGCCTCCACGAACCGGCTCACCGACGCGAGGTCGGCGAGGTCGAGTTCGCGCACGTCGACGGCCGCCGACGCGTGCGCCCCGACGACGTCGTCGGCCGCGCGCTTGCCCGCGGCGGTGTCGCGCACCGCGAGGGTGACGGCGGCGCCGCGCGCGGCGAGCGTCCGGGCGGTCTCGATCCCGATGCCCGACGACGCGCCGGTGACGATCACGCGGCGCCCGTGCAGGTCGGTGTCGGCGGCGACCTCGTCCGCGGTCGTCCGGGCGGAGAACGGGGTCTGCAGTCTGCTGGTCACGGAATGTCTCCTCAAACGTAGTGAGCCTACGTTTCGGACTGTAGCAGCTTTCCGTAGACCGACTACGGTTGTGGTGTGGCGGCAGGACGAGCGGACGCGCAACGCAACCGGCAGGCGCTCGTGGACGCCGCCGCGGTGCTGTTCGTCGAGCGCGGCGCGGCCGTGCCGCTCGACGAGGTGGCCAAGGCGGCGGGTGTCAGCATCGCGACGCTGTACCGGAACTTCTCGACCCGCGAGGACCTGGTGGCCGCCACGTACCGCCGCGAGATCGACCACCTCGTCGACACCGAGTCTTTGCTGGTCGGTGGTGTCGACGGCGCCACCGCCCTCACGGCGTGGATCGACCGCCTCGTCGACTACTCCGCCACCAAGCGCGCGATCGCGGAGATCCTCCACGGCCTGCCCACGTCGTCACGACCTCCCGCCCGCGACGCCGTGGTCGCCGCCCTGACCGAGGTGCTGGCCGCGGGCGCCGACGACGGCACCCTGCGGCGCGACCTCGACGCCGACGACGTCCTGGCGCTGCTCTCGGGTCTGTGGAGCCTGGCCCCCGGTGGCGACGCCGCGGAGCGGGCGCGTCGGCTGGGGCGGTTCGTCGCCGACGGCCTGCGCGCCGAGCGTCAGCTCTAGGTCACAGGTCGTGGGCCTGGAGCCACTGGACGCAGGCACCCGCGACCTCGCGCCACCCGTGGTCGACGGTCAACGAGTGCCCGCGGTCGGCGAACTCGACCAGGTCGGTCTCGGCGGCGGAGTGCCGGTACTGCTTCAACGTCGCCTTGGTGACGGCCTCGGGAACGGTGTGGTCCTGACCGCCCGTCATCAGCAACAGCGGGCCACGGGTCTCGTTGTCGGTGTCGACGGCCGCCGGTGAGTGCGGCGAGAAGTTCGCGGTGGCCGCCTCGAACAGCGGCTTGCCCGGCGACGGAACGGCCCACCGCTCGTACAGCGCGTCGGACTCCTCCGGCGGGACGGCGTTGCCGAACCCGTAGCGGAACTGCTCCGCCGTGAGCATCACCGACTTGTGCTTGTTGGCGGGGTTCTTGAACACCGGCAGGGTCGAACGCAACGCGGAGATCGGCAGCGGCAGCACACCCTTGATCTGGGCAGCATCGATGGCGACGGCGGCTGAGCCCAGGTTCTGACCGAGCAGTTTCTCCGCGATCATCCCGCCGAAGCTGTGGCCGATCAGGACCGGCGGCGCGGGCAGATCGGCGATGATCTTCGCGAAGTGCTCGACGACGTCGTCGATGCCGATGTCGGCCACGGCGTCGGGTTCCGCACGGGCGGCCTCGACCGTGGCGGGCTCGCCGGGCCAGCCGGGCGCGACCGGTTCGTAGCCCAGGTCGGCGAACAGGTCGATCCACGGCTGCCACGAGGTGGCGTGCAGCCAGAGGCCGTGGATGAAGACGACGGGACGGGACACGGCGCTCATGGCGGCTCCTCGGACGGGCTGACGGGTCGCGGGGAATGGTCGCGGCCCTGACCGGTCGCCCGCGTGAGTCACATGACTGCACCCGTCGGCGCGGACCTCGGGGAGAGCCGTGGCCGAGTCAGGCGCCGTCGACCACGCGGCGGCAGGCCGCGAGGAAGTCCCGGGCGCCTTCCGGTGGGTCCTCGAGCCCCGCGGCGAACACGAAACCCGTGCGCAGCGCGAGCAACGTGCGGGCGGCGGCGTCGGGATCGGGATGGCCGGCCTCGCGCAGCAGCTGCGCGGTGGTGTCCTTCACCCACGTGCGCTGCGCGATCGCCGCCCGACGCACGGGGTGCTGACCGTCGCCGTACTCGGCGGCGGCGTTGACGAAGGTGCAGCCGCGGTACTCGTCGATCACACCGTCGTCGACCACCGCCTGCGCCCAGACCTCGAGGGCCCGCCGCGGGTCGCCCGCGTGCGCCTCGAGGATGCGCCCGACGGCGGCGTGGGCCCGCTTCGCGCGGGCGTCGAGGTAGGCGAGGACCAGGTCGTCCTTCGACGGGAAGTGCCGGTAGAAGGTCACCCGGGTGACCTCGGCCTCCTCCACGACGCGTTGGACGCCGACGGCCTGGATGCCCTCGCCGTAGAAGAGCCGGTCGGCCGTCGTGAGGATGCGGTCGCGCGCCTTGGTGGTGGCAGCGCGTTCCCGACGCGCCGTGGCCAGCGCGCGCTGGCGGCGTCCGGCCGCGGTCGCAGGCCGCCTCACCATGACACCTCCGTCGTCGCCGGAACGGGCTTGCGCTCCGGGCCCGCGACGGTACAGCATGAGCCGCAAGCAGCTGGAACGTTCGTTCTACCTTCGACGGTGGGGAGTCGCGGTGGTCCGGGATCGGGAACTGGCCGCCGCCGTCGAGACACTGGAGTCGCCGGGGACGACGACCGTGGTGCTCGGCCCGGTCGGCATCGGCCGCAGTTGGCTGGTCGACCGCGCGGGCGAGGCGGTGTCAGCTGCGGGGCACCGGGTCCTGCGGGCCGCCGGGTGCGTCGACGAACGTGCCATGCCGTACGCGGGGTTGCACCAACTCCTGCATGCCGACCTCGAACAGGTCGACGCGGCCCTCCCACCGCGGCAACGCGTCGCCCTGCTCGGTGCGCTCGGTCTCGACGACCCTCCCGCGGACGATCCCCTGCTCGTCGCCACGGGGGCGCTGAGCGCGCTGCGCCTGCTCGCGGCGACTCGACCGGTCGCGGTCGTCGTCGACGACCTCCACCTGCTCGACCCGGCGTCCGCCCAGGTGGTCGCGTTCCTCGGCCGACGCGTGGGGTCCGAGGCGGTGTCCGTCCTCGCGGCGCAGGTCGGAGGCCTGCGCCCCGCGGGGTTCGAACGCGCGAACGCGGTGCTGGACCTGGCGCCGCTGGGGCTGCAGGACGCGTCGGAGATCCTGGACGCCTGCGCGGTCCTCCCGACGGGACGCACACGGTTGGCCGTCCTCGCGCTCGCCGACGGCAACCCGTTGGTGCTGCGGGAGCTCGCGAGGGAACATGCCGGCGAACCGTTCACCGAGCGCGCCGTGCTGTCCGGGCCGTTGCGACCGACCCGCACGATCGCGGCCGCGTTCCCGTGCGACCTCTCCGGGCTCCCGGCCGCGACGCGGGCGGCCGTCGTCGATCTCGCCGTCGGCGACGACGAGGACCTCAGCGCGGTCGACGTCGGCGGCGACCCGGACGCGACCGCCTGGGCGCCCTTGGCCGCACATGGGGTGATCGCGCAGCGCGACGGGCGGGTCCGGTTCCGCCACCCCGTCCTGCGGTCGGTGGTGTTCCACGCGGTGTCGCCCGACGAACGGCGGGCAGCCCACCTGCGCTGGGTCGCCCGGCTGGCCGCGCACCCGGGTCGGGCGGTGTGGCACCGCGCCGCCAGCAGCCTCGGGCCCGACGACGTCCTCGCCGACGACCTCGCCGCCGCCGCGAACCGGTGGGACGCCGACGGCGACCACGACCGGGCCATCGCCGCCTGGGAACTGGCCGCCGAACTCAGCGGGAACACCTCGGACGCGCGGATCCACCTCGTCGCGGGCCTCCGCGCGGCGGCCTTCTCGTCCCACGTGCCGACGGCGCGGCGCCTCGCCGCCCAAGCCCTGCGCCACGGGCCGGACCCCGAGGTCGACGCCTTCGCGACGCGCGCGCAAGCCTGGCTCGATGCCGTCTCCGGCCGCCACGACGCCGCCCTCGACACCCTGCTGCACCTCGTCGAAGGCGACCCGCTGCCACGGGAAGCCGCCCTGGGGCCGGCCGCCACGGTCGCGTACCACCTGGGACGGCCCACGGCCCGGCTACGGGTCAGCGTCCTGGTGGACGACACGGCGACCCACCCGGGGGCCGCGGTGCCGTTGTTCCAGGCGTCGGTCAACACCTGGGCCGGGGTGGCGACCGGCCGCTACCACGGTGACGACGGCCGCCAACGGGTGTCGGCGGTCGTCACACGGCTCGGGCCACGGCCGCTGGTCGAGGTCGGCGCCGCCGCCTGGATCCTCGACGAGACGGCGACGGCGATCACGCAGTTGACGGCGCGGGCCGAGGGCGCGGCCGACCCGGACGGTCAGGCGCTGCTCGTCCTCGGGTGGTCGCTGCTCGAGTCCGGGCAGTGGGACGCCGCGGACCGGCACCTGCGCCGGGCCGTGCTGGTGTCGCGCACCTGGGAACAGACCACGGCCGAGGCGGCCGCGCTGGTCGGCCTCGCCCACCTCGCCGCGGTCCGCGGTGACCGCGAGGCGGCGGAACGCGGCACATCGGCAGGAGGACGCCGGCTGGGTCCGGCGGCGAGCACCGCCGTCGACGTCCGTGGCCACCACAGCCGCGGACTGGCCGCCCTCGGCGCCGGTGACCACGCCACCGCGTGGACGCACCTGTCCCATGCCGCGACCAACGGGGACCGCGTCAGGCACTTCCACGCCTCCCGCTACCCGGTGGCGGATCTCGCCGAATCGGCCCTGCGCAGCGGACACCGCGAGGACGTCCAGCGCATCCTCGCCCGCGACGGCGACCCGGCCGACCCTGAGGTGTCGGCCCGGGTGCGGCAACTGCGCCACCACGCGTGGGCCGTCGTCCACGCCGACGGCGGGCGCCGCGAGGACGCAGAACGCCACTTCCACGCGGCGCTCGCCGAGCGCAGCGGCGACACCTGGCCCTACGAGCGCGCCCGGGTGCGGTTGGCCCACGGGCGCTGGCTGCGGCGCGAACGACGCGTCGCCGAGGCCCGGGCGCCCCTCGAGCTCGCGCTGGTCGAGTTCGATCGCCTGGGTTCCGCCCCTTGGGCCGACCTCGCCCGCCAGGAGCTGCGGGCATCCGGCGCGAGCCGGGTTCCCACCGATCCACAGGCCGCCGTGCGCCTCACGGTCACCGAGCGCCAGATCGTGCGCCACGTCGCCGCCGGGCTCACGAACCGCGAGATCGGGGATCTGTTGTTCCTGTCGCCCCGCACCGTGGGGTCGCACCTCTACCGGATCTTCCCCAAGCTCGGCGTCACCACGCGGACCCAGTTGAGAGCGCTCGAACCACCCGACGGATGACTGTTGCACCCGGCACCGGTGGTCGTCGATGCAGTCACGTGACCGACGCCGGGAGCGACCCGGCCGACCTAGGTTGCCCGCATGGATCTCGGACTCACCGGCCGCACCGTCGTCGTCACCGGGGCAGGGCGGGGCATCGGACTCGCGATCGTCGAGGCGTTCGCCGCCGAGGGCGCCCACGTCGTCGCCGGGTCGCGCGTCGTCACCGACGAACTGACCGCTCTCCAGCAGACGGGCCGGGTGCGGGCCGTCGCCGTCGACCTCTCCTCGCGCACCGGACCCGCGCAGTTGGTCGACGCGTCGGACGGCCGGGTCGACGTGCTCGTGAACAACGTCGGCGCCGCCCCCGTGCGGACCGGCGGTTTCCTGTCGGTCGGCGACGACGACTGGCAGGCCACGCTCGAGCTCAACCTGCTCGCCGCCGTCCGCGCGTGCCGGGCCGCTCTGCCACTGATGGTCGCCGCCGGTCGCGGGGCTGTCGTCATGACCTCGTCGGTGAACAGCACGCTGGCCGATCCGAACGTCGTCGACTACGGCGCCGCCAAGGCCGCCCTCGCCGACTTCACGAAGGCCCTGGCCAAGGAGTTCGGCCCGCACGGGATCCGTGCCAACACCGTCAGTCCCGGCCCGGTCGCCACCGCGCTCTGGCTCGGTGACGGTGGCGTGGCGCAGACGGTGGCGAGCGCCACCGGCCTCACCCCGCAGCAGGTGGCCACCTCGGCGGTGTCGACCTCGGCGACCGGCCGCTTCACCCAGCCCGAGGAGGTCGCCGATGCCGTGCTGTTCCTGGCCAGCGACAAGGCCCTCAACGTCACCGGCGCCGACATCCGCATCGACGGCGGACTGATCCCGACCTGGTGAGCTCCCCGGAGACTTGAGTCGGGTCGGGAACAACTCCGGGCCTCGACGTCTTGCATGACATGTCACGTTCATGCACGACGAGAGAGGAACCCACGATGGGAAAGTTGGACGGCAAGACGGCGTTGGTGACCGGCGGGACGGCGGGGATCGGTCTCGCCACCGCGCGACGGTTCGTCGCCGAGGGCGCGCACGTGTTCATCACCGGCCGACGCCAGGAGCCGCTCGATGCGGCCGTGGCGACGCTGGGATCGTCGGCCACCGGGATCCGTGGTGACGTCGCGGACCAGGACGACCTCGACCGGGTGTTCGCGGCGATCGCGGCGCGAGGCGCGGGCCTCGACGTGCTGTTCGCGAACGCCGGGGGCGGTGAGTTCGCGGCCCTGCCCGACATCACCGTCGCCCACTTCACGGACACATTCGCCGGCAACGTCGGCGGGACCCTGTTCACGGTGCAGAAGGCCCTGCCGCTGCTCAACGAGGGCGCGTCGATCGTGTTGGCCAGCTCCAACATCGACGTCAAGGCCGCGCCGTCGTTCAGCGTGTACGCCGCGAGCAAAGCCGCCATCCGCTCCTTCGCCCGCAGCTGGGCCGTCGAGCTGATGGACCGCCACATCCGGGTCAACAGCATCGCCCCCGGACCGATCGCGACACCCGGGCTCAGCGGACTTAGTGCGGGCCCCGAGGCTGCCGAGCAACTGCTGCAGGCGCTCGCGGCCGGCGTGCCGATGAAGCGGCTGGGCCGGCCCGAGGAGATCGCGGACACCGTGCTGTTCCTGGCCTCCGACCAGAGCCGGTACGTCACCGGGTCCGAGTTCTACGTCGACGGCGGGGCCAGTCAGGTCTGAGCGTCAGCTGCGGAACCCACCGTCGTCTCATCCCACCACCTCCCGAGGTTCACCATGACCCACGCTGTCGTCCTCACCGACTTCGGACGCCCCGACGTCCTCCGTCTCACCGAGGTCCCCGTCCCGGAACCCGGCCCGTCGCAGATCCGCGTCGCGGCTCGGTTCTCCGGGGTCGGACCGACCGATCTCGCCATCCGCTCCGGTGCGCTCAAGGCGTTCCCCACACCACCCGGCACGGTGCTGGGGTTCGAGACCGCCGGGATCGTCGACGCCGTCGGCAGTGCGGTCACCGACGTCGCACCGGGCGACGCGGTCGCGGCGTTCCTGCCGGGACTCGGTGGCTACGCCGAACTGGTCCTCGCCGACTTCTGGGTCCGCCGGCCCACGACGGTCAGCTGGGAGGACGCCGCCGCTCTCCCCGCCTCCGGTGAGGCTGCGGTCCGGGTGCTGAACCAGTTGGCGGTCACGGGGTCCGACACCCTGCTGGTCCTCGGCGGGACCGGCTCGGTGGGCACGATCGCCACCCAGGTCGCCGTGGCCCGCGGCGCCCGCGTCATCGCCGCCGTTCGCCGGGGGGACTTCGGAACGGCCGAGGAACTCGGCGCGACACCCGTCGAGTACGGACCCGGTCTCGTCGCGGCCGTCCGTCGCCTCGCGACGGTCGACGCCGTGTTCGACGCCGCGACCGGTTCCGACCTCGCCGCCGCCGTCGAGCTCGCGGGTGGGCCCGAGCGCGTGATCACCCTGAGCAACCACACCGCCGTCGAGCACGGCGTGCGGCTCTCGGGGCCCGATGCCGCCGGCGCCACGGCCGCCCTGGACGAGGCGATGGCGCGCCTCGCCGACGGGAGCCTCACCCTGCGGTCGCACGTCGCCGTGCCACTCGCCGACGCCGCGTCCGCCCACGCCCGGCTCGAGGCCGGCGAACGCACGAAGTTCCTCCTGGCGATCTGAGTGCGGGTCAGTCGACCAGGGGCGACCGTGAGATGAGCGCGGTGGTGCAAGATGCAACGTTCGGCCCGCATCTCTCGGTCACGACTTCCAGTCGGCTCACCTGGCAACGGACGGGCCATCGGCGGCCGGTGGCGGCGGCAACGTCCCGCGGGCCAGCACGCCGTCGTACACCCGCTCGAGCAACCCGGCGAGGGTCGGCAGGTCACGGCCGTCGAGGTCACCGAAGAACAGGTCCCGCACGAACGCGGCGTGGTGGGGCGCGACCGCGGCGAGCGCGCGCCGACCTGCCGGGGTGATCACGGCGTCGGTCGCCCGGCCGTCGGTGGCCGAGGGCACCCGGCGGGTCAATCCGCGCGTGGTCATGCGCTGCAGGTGGTGGGACAGGCGGCTGCGTTCCCACCCGATGGTGTTGGCGAGGTCCGAGAGCTGCAACCGGCCGCCCGCCGCCCCGCCCAACGCCACGAGCACGTGGTAGTCCGGGTGGGACAGGCCGCCGTCCTCCTGGAGTTCGCGGTTGAGCTCGTAGTCCAGGCGCAACGAGATGCGCATCCACGCCAGCCAGACCCGCTGCTGCTCCGGATCGAGCCACGCGTCGTCGGAGCTCCCCGCCGCAGGCTTGCGTGACATGACGCCCTCTCCCCCCGGGCGACCCCCACCCGACACCACCACATCATCTGGCACCCGCACCGTTCTGCGAAGCTGACCCACCACCGACGCGAGGGGGACGACATGCCGTACGGCCGAGGACACGCACGACGCGCCCGGAACGAGCCACCGGCGGACAGCGCGCAGGTCGTCATCGTCGGTGGAGGGTTCGCCGGCTTCTACGCGGCGCGACACCTCCGCAGGACACTGGGGGATCTCGCGCGGATCACGTTGATCTCGCCGACCGACTACCTGCTCTACAGCCCGCTGTTGCCCGAGGTCGCGACCGGCGTCCTGGACCCCCGCGACATCGCGGTGCCGCTGCGGCAGGCCGTGCCCGGCGTGCACCAGGTCCACGGTCGGGTGGTCGCCGCCGACCTGCAGGCGCGGACGGTGGAGGTCGAGTCCCCCGACGCCGGCGCGTTCGACGTGGCCTACGACCGGTTGGTGCTCGCACCCGGCGCGGTCACGCGCGAGTTCGACACCCCCGGCGTCGCCGACCACGCCCACGGGCTGAAGACGTTGCAGGAGGCAGCGTTCCTGCGCAACCACCTGCTGGCGCAACTCGACCGGGCGGACGCGCTGCCCGACACCGAGGAGGGCCGCCGCGAACGGCTGGAACGGCTCACCGTCGTCGCGGTCGGCGCCGGGTACACGGGCTCGGAGTACGTCGCCCAGGCCCAGCACCTGTTGCGCGGGATCGCGGAACGGTGGACCTCGGTCGACCCCGACGACGTGCGGTGGGTGCTCGTCGACATCGCCGCCCAGGTACTGCCCGAACTCGGCCCCGCCCTCGGCCGGTCGGCGCTGCGGGTCCTCGCCCGCCGCGGCGTCGAGGTGCGGCTACAGACGACCGTCACCGCGGTCACCTCGACGTCGGTGACGCTGTCCGACGGCACGGTGATCCCGACCCGCACGCTGGTGTGGTCCGCGGGTGTCGCCCCGAGCCCGCTCATCGCGCAGCTCGGACTGCCCACCAGCCACGGTCGTCTCGTCGTCGGCACCGACCTCGCCGTCCCCGGCGTGGACGACGTCTGGGCCGCGGGCGACGCCGCGGCCGTCCCGGACACCACGATGCCCGTCACCTCCGGGCAGGAACAGCCGCTGACAGCACCCACCGCCCAGCACGCGGAACGCCAGGGAGCGACGCTCGCCCGCAACGTCGCGGCGAGCCTCGGCCACGGGACGCCCCGGCACTACCGCCACCACGACCTCGGTCTGGTCGCGGACTTCGGTGGCACCGCGGCCGTCGCGCGCCCGCTCGGCGTCCCGTTGACCGGCGCGATCGCCAAGGTCGTCGCGCGGGGCTACCACCTCTACGCCCTGCCGACGACCTCGGCGAAGATCCGCGTCGCGACGGACTGGCTCTACGCCAGCGTGCTGCCGACCCGCGTCGTGCAGTTGGACAACGTGCGGGCCGAGGACGCGCTCATCGAGCGCGCCCAGGCCACCGGCATCTACGACTGAACGACGGGCGCCGGGGCGGCGGGTCGACGGTCCGGGCGCCACAGGAGCCCCGCGAGGGCGACGCACGCGGCGGCGAAGATCGTCACGGCGTGCCAGCCCCACGCCTCGGACAGCAGGCCGGCCACGGCTGACGCGGCGGCGCTGGTGAGGAACAGGCTGGCCATGTAGACGGAGTTGAGCCGGGCGCGGGCGTCGGGGCGCAGGCCGTACACGTCCCGCAGGCTCAGCACCTGGTTGGTCTGGACGGCGAGGTCGAGCAACACGCCACCGACCGCGAGCAGCACCACGCTGCCGGCGCCGAACCCGGCGACCGCCATGGCGGCGAGCGCGACGATCGCCGCGAGCAGCCGTCCCCGTGCGCCGTGGCCGCGGTCGCCCAGCCAGCCCGCGACCGGAGCAGCGGCGGCACCGGCGGCGCCGACGAGCGCGAAGACCGCGACCTGCGTCTGCGAGAGGCCGTGCGCCGAGATCAGCTCGAAGGTGACCCCGGTCCAGAAGGCCGTGAAGGCCGCGAACAGCAGGCTCTGGCCGAGCGCCCGCCGCATCAGGGTCGGCTCCTCGACGACGAGGCGGGCGGTGGACGCGATCAGCCGCGGGTAGCGGTGGGTGCTCTCCGGCTGGCGCTGCGGCAACAGCTTCCGGATCAACACGGCGATGACGATCATGAGGACGGCCGAGATGCCGAAGATCGCGCGCCAGCCCCACAGGCCGGCGACGAAGCTGCTGACCGAGCGGGCCAGCATGATGCCGAGCAGCAGGCCGCTGGTGACCCGACCCACGACCGAGCCGCGGCGGTCCGGCGGGGCCAGGTGCGCGGCGAGCGGGACGAGCACCTGCGCGACGACGGACGTGACGCCGACCGCCCCGAGGGCGATCAGCAGCACCGTGAAGTTCGGGGCGAACGTCGCCGCGACGAGCGTCAACGCGGTCGCAGCGAGGATCGTCGAGGTCAGCTTGCGGTTCTCGACCAGGTCACCCAACGGCACCAGCAGGATCAGGCCCAGGGCGTAGCCGATCTGGGTGAGGGTGACGAGGAACGCGGCCGCGCCGTTGCCGACGTGCAGCGATCGGCCGATGAGCTCCAGCAGCGGCTGGGCGTAGTAGAGGTTGGCGACGGCCGCACCGGTGGCGACCGCGAGCAGCAGGACGACACCGCTACTCGGTTGCCGTGCTGTCTGCTGGTCGGTCGGGCGGGCCTCTGCGAGGGAGGACACGATCGTGCTCCTGTTCGTGGACATCGCGTCCAAGTGGACGCCACGTCCAAGAACTATGCCACGCCGGGTCTCATTCCCGTGCCTGCAGACCCGCCAGCACCTGGTCGACCGCGTCACGTGCGAAGCGCTCGGTGAGCGGACCGTGGCCGAGCAGGAGGCGGTAGTAGATCGGCGCGAAGACGTGGTCCATCGCGATCGCGACGTCGGTGTCGGCGCGGAACTCCCCGGACGTGATCCCCCGCTCCACGAGCGCGACGGTCGCCGCCCGGCGCGGCGCGAGCCACTGGTCGCGGAGGGCGTCGGCCACCTCGGGCTGGCTCTGCGCCTCCACGATCAGGCTGCGCATGAGCGCGCCCGCGGGCGAGCGGAACAAGCGCACCAGTTCGACCGCGAGGATGCGCAGGCCGTCGGCCGCCGAGACGTCGTCGGGCACCCGCCCCCACGGGTCGGCGCGGAGCATGAAGCCCTCGAGCGCCACCGCGCCCCGCGAGGGCCACCAGTTGTAGATGGTCTGCTTGCTCACCCCGGCCCGGGCGGCGATCGCCTCCATGGTCGCGGCGGCGAGCCCGCCCTCGAGCATGAGCTCCCCCGCCGCGGTGAGGATCGCGGTCCGTCGCGTCTCGTCGCGGGGACGACCGCCCCGCGAGCGGACGGCCGCGGCGTCGTGGGTGGGGCGGGAGGGCACCGACCCAGTGTCGCGCCCGGGGGTCCCGTGAGGTGACGGCGGTCAGGCCCGACCCAGGTCGGTGAGCACCCGCTGCGCCCGGGCGACGGTCGCCTCGTCGTCGTGCGTGCGGGCGAGCTCGCGGGCGGCCTCCGCGACCTCGGTCGCCCGGACCGGGTCACCCGCCCGGACCAGCACCTCCGCCCACTGCACGCTGGTGCGCGCCCGCTGCGAGGCGAACCCGGCGGCGGCCCAGGTGTCGATCGCCGCGTCGAACGCCGCCCGGGCGTCGTCGAAGCGACCGAGATCGGCGTGGGCGAGCGCCACGATCGACAGCACCGTGGCCCGAGTGTGGGCGACCATCCCCACCGGGAGGTCGGCCGCGGCGGCGTCCAGGCGGTCGACCACCTCCGCACCGCGCTCCACGGCGTCGGCGGGTCGGCCGAGGTACAGCAACGATTGAGCGGTGCCGACGAGGGCCTGCAACGCCCCGACCCGGTCCCCGGCCCGCTCGAACGCCGCGACGGCGTTCTCCGCCGCCGTGAGGGCCCGCTCGGGCTCGCCCAGCAGGGCGAACGCCCCCGCTGCGTAGGTCTCCGACCACGCCAGTTGCACGGCGTCGTCGGCGCGACGGGCGAGCTCGCCGGCGCGCTCGGCGCGGGCCAGCGTGGTCGCCCCGTCCGCCCGCACGATCGCGACCCAGGCCAGGTAGTTGGTGTGGGTCGCCTCGAGCGCGTCGTCGCCGAGTCGGTGCGCCGCGGCGCGGGCGAGGTCGAAGACGTCGAACCACCCGCTCCAGGCGGGGTCCAGGTCGCTGTACCAGTGCAGGGCCTCGGCGACGTCGACGACGGTGTGGTCCGCGCCGCCCGCCGCGGCCGCCTGCAACGCGGCGAACCAGTTCATGCTCTCGTCCTGCAGCCACCCGCGCGCGAGCTCGCGGTCCCCCACGACCGCACGGCGTGGTGGTGTGGGCACGTCGTCGCGGACCGGCTCGAACCACCGACCGGCGTCCGCCGCCGTGGTGAGCAACCAGGTGTGCCACCGCGACCGGGCGAGGTCGACCACCCGGTCCTCGTCGTCACGGACCAGCCGGTCACGGGCGAACAGCCGGAGCAGGTCGTGGAACGCGTAGCGACCGTCCGGGGTGGCCGTGACCAGTCCCAACTCGACCAGGTCGTCGAGCACGTCGTCGCAGACGTCCTCCGGCAGCTCGGTCAGCACCCCCGCGCCGGCAGCGCTCCAGGTCGGGCCGTCGACCAGGCCCGCACGCCGGAACACGAGACGTTCGACCGGGCGCAGCTGGGCGTAGCTCATCTCGAACGCCGTCTCGACCTCGACGTCACCCGCCCGCAGCCGACCGAGCCGCACCGACTCGTCGGCCAGCCGGTCGATCATCGTCTGCACCGTCCATCCCGGCCGCGAGAGCAGGCGGTTCGCCACGATGCGCAGCGCGAGGGGGAAGCGCCCACACACGGCGGCCAGTTCGGACAGGCCGCGGTGCGAGGCGGCGTGGTCGTCACCCAGCACCTGCGTCAGCAGCTGCCGGGCGTCGCCGTCGACCATCGGCGAGAGGCTGGCGCGATCGGCGGCGTCGAGTCCGCCCAGCGCACGCCGACTCGTCACCACGACCGACGTGCCGCCGCGGTGTGCGAGCAACGGGCGGACCTGGGCCTCGTCCCGGGCGTCGTCGAGCACGAGCAGGCCCCGCCGCGCGCCGAGCAGCTCGGCCAACGCAGCGAAACGTTCCGCCGCCCCGGGCGGTAGATCCCGGGGACTGGTGCCGTGTGCAACGAGCAGGGTCCCGGCGACGGCCTCGGGGGCCAGCGGGTCACCGCGCTGACCCCGGAGGGCCACGAAGTCCACGCCGTCCTCGAACCGGTCGGCGACGTCGCGGGCGGCGCGGACCACCAGGCTGGTCTTGCCGATTCCCCCGGGCCCCGACACGACGACCGGTCGGGAGCCGGCGGCGGCCACCAACGCGTCGGCCAGGCGCCGACGCTCCGCCTCGCGGCCGACGAACAGGCTGTCGACGTCCGGGAGCGGAGCGGACGCACCCGCGCCGTCGCCGCTCGAGCCGCCGGCACGTCCCCGCCCCCGCCGGGCGGCGGACGTGAACGCCGACCGGGTCTCACCCTGCAGCAGCAACGCATCGGCCAGGGCTTGCACCGTGCGGGCCTGTGGTCCGCGGCTGCGGCCACGCTCCATGTCACTGATCGCGCGGGCGCTCACGCCGGAGCGCTCCGCGAGCGACTCGAGGGTCAGGTCAGCGGTCTGCCGGTGGTCGCGCAGCAACGCGGCGAACTCCGGTGGGGACGCCATCCGAGCTCTCCGGCCTCCAGCTTCTGCGTGGGTTCTGCATGGTGCCACACCCACCCGTGACGGTGGGATGGACGCGGCAACCGCTGCCCGCCCCACGTCCCCGGAGGATCTCGTGCCCACACCCACCGTCGTGCTCGTCCACGGCGCGTTCGCCGACTCGGCGAGCTTCGCGCCGGTCACCCGTCGGCTCCTCGACGCCGGCGTCCGGGTCGTCGTCCCGGCCGTCCCCAACCGCAGCCTGCTCGGCGATTCCGCCTACATCGCATCGGTCGTCCGCCAGATCGACGGGCCGGTGCTGCTCGTCGGCCACTCCTACGGCGGTGCCGTGATCACCGTCGCGGGCGTCGAGGACAACGTCGTGGGCCTGGTCTACCTGGCCGGCTACGCGTTGGAGGAGGGCGAGAGCCTCGGCGAGCTGCAGGGCCGGTTCCCCGACTCCGACCTCGCGGCCGCCTTGGTCTACACCAAGTACCCGCTCGAGGGCGCGGACGACGGCACCGACGTCTCGGTCGACGTCGGCAAGTTCCCGCAGGTCTTCGCCCACGACGTCGACCTGGACCTCGCACGGGTGCTCGCGGTCTCCCAGCGTCCGCTGGCCGCGCTCGCCTTCTCGGAGACCGCGCCCGCCGCGGCGTGGAAGACCAAGCCCGCCTGGGCGTCGGTCTCGTCGTCGGACCACACCATCAACCCCGACGTCGAACGCTTCGGCTACCAGCGGGCCGGCGCGACGACGGTCGAGATCGACTCGTCGCACCTGGTCATGCTCTCGCACCCCGACGACGTCGTCGCCCTGATCCGTCAGGCCCTCGACGCCACTGCCACCGCCTGACAACATCGCCGTCACCGGCCGTTCACTGCAGCATGCAACGGTGCATGCGGACCACGATCGTCAACCACACGAGGGGAACGACATGCCCAGCATCACCACCACCGACGGTGTCGAGATCTACTACAAGGACTGGGGATCCGGCCAGCCCATCGTCTTCAGCCACGGCTGGCCGCTGTCGGCCGACGACTGGGACACCCAGATGATGTTCTTCCTGCTGCAGGGCTTCCGGGTCATCGCCCACGACCGTCGTGGTCACGGCCGCTCGACCCAGACCAGCGACGGCCACGACATGGACCACTACGCCGACGACCTGGCGGCGCTCACGGCCCACCTCGACCTGCACGACGCCGTCCACGTCGGCCACTCGACCGGTGGCGGCGAGGTCGCGCACTACATCGGTCGCCACGGCGAGGACCGGGTTGCCAAGGCCGTGCTCATCAGCGCCGTCCCGCCGATCATGGTGCAGACCGAGAACAACCCGGGCGGGCTGCCGAAGTCGGTGTTCGACGGGCTGCAGGAGCAGGTCGCCACCAACCGCTCGAACTTCTACCGCGACCTGCCCTCGACCGCGTTCTACAACTACAACCGTCCGGGCGTCGAGCCGTCGGAGGCGATCATCGCCAACTGGTGGCGTCAGGGGATGATGGGCGGCGCCAAGGCCCACTACGACGGCATCGTCGCGTTCTCGCAGACCGACTTCACCGAGGACCTGAAGAAGATCTCCGTGCCCGTGCTGGTGATGCACGGCGACGACGACCAGGTCGTGCCCTACGCGGACTCCGGCCCGCTCTCGGCGGAGCTGGTGCAGAACGGCACCCTCAAGACCTACGCGGGCTACCCGCACGGGATGCCGACCACGCACGCCGACGTCATCAACGCCGACCTGCTGGAGTTCATCCGCTCCTGACGGCGTGACGTCACCCGTCCCGTGGGTCCGCCCGCGGGACGGGTGACAATCGTCGGGACACCCGTCCCGATGCACCAGGAGCCCCCTTGGCCGCGCCGTCCGTCGCCAGTCCCGAGCCCGACGACGCGTTCGCCGACCCGGACACGCTGCGGGCCGCACTGGCGGACGTCGGCTACCTCGCCGACGACCGGACCGCAGGTGTGGTGAGCCTCGCCGCCCGACTCGGGAAACCGGTGCTGGTCGAGGGCCCGGCCGGGACGGGCAAGACCCAGTTGGCCAAGTCCGTGGCCGCACTCTCGGGCCGACGCCTCGTGCGGCTGCAGTGCTACGAGGGCATCGACGAGTCCAAGGCCCTCTACGAGTGGGACTACCGCAAGCAGCTGCTGTGGATCCAGGCCGCACGCGACGACGCGGGCTTCGACGCCGACGCGGTGACCACCGACGGCGCCGGCATCTTCGCGGAACGGTTCCTGCTCGCCCGGCCGCTGCTGGAGGCGATCCGGTCGGCCGATCCCACCGTTCTGCTCGTCGACGAGGTCGACCGGGTGGACACCGAGACCGAGGCCCTGTTCCTCGAGGTCCTCGCCGAGCACCAGGTCACCGTCCCGGAACTCGGACGGATCGAGGCGCGTCACGTGCCGCTGGTGTTCCTGACCTCCAACGGCACCCGTGACCTCTCCGAGGCCCTGAAGCGCCGGTGCCTGTTCCTGCACCTCGGCTACCCGGGCGCGGACCTGGAGCGCGACATCGTCCGTCAGCACGTCCCGGACCTCCCGGTGCGGCTGGCCGAGGACCTGGTGGCGCTCGTGGACCGGTTGCGCCGCCTGGACCTGCGCAAGCCCCCGTCGGTGTCGGAGTCCATCGACCTCGCGCAGTCGCTGCAACTGCTCCGCAGCGACGAGCTCGACGTCTCGGTGGCCTCGCCGGTGCTCAACGTCCTGCTGAAGTACCAGGAGGACATCGACACCGCGGCCCGCGCGCTCGCGACCCGCCGGTGACCGGGCCCGCGCGGCTCTCCCTGGAGGAGCGGCTACACCAGTTCGTCGACGAGCTGCGCACCCGCGGGTTGCCGGTGTCGATGGTCGAGCGGGTCGACGCGATGCAGGCCGTCGCCGGCACCGACCTCGCCCGCCGCGGACGGTTGCACACGGCACTGAGCGCGACCCTGGTCAAGGACGTCGACCACCTCGCGGTGTTCGACGAGGCGTTCGACCTGTTCTTCCGGACGGCCGGACCGGTACCGGACGTGTCGGACGCGGGCGCTCTTTCGGACGAGGCACTCGACCTCGACGACGCCGTCCGCGCCGTGCTGCAGGACGGATCCGACGCCCTGGCCCGGCTCGTCGCGGACGAGGCGGTGACCCGGTTCGCGCGGTTCGAACCGGGGCGACGCGTGGCGGGCGTGCTGTACGAGCGGTGGACGCTCGACGGTCTGCGGCTGACCGACACCGTCGACCAGCTCAGCGACGGGAACGCAGGCGCCGGCGAGGGTTCGGGGTCCGGCGGTGGTGGGGGCAACGGTGGTAGTGGCGGCGGGTCCGGGGCCGGGACGGTGCAGGAGAACGCCGAGAACCTGCGACGGCACGTCGTGGCCGTCATCCGCGAGCGGATGGTCGCCGACCGCGGGCCCGCCGACGTCGCGCGGGTCCTGCGCACCCCGCTCACCGCCGATGTGGACCTCACCGCCGCGAGCGCAGCACAACTGGCCGAGATCGAACGTTCGATGCCGGTGCTGCAACGCAAGCTCGCCACGACGTTGCTGCGCCGCCGTCGCCGCGCCCGCGGTCCGCTCGACGTCCGCGCGACGATGCGTCACGCCATGGCCACCGGCGGGATACCCGTCACACTCGTCGAGCGGCCGCCCCGGCCCACGAAGCCGCAGCTGTTCGTGCTGGCCGACATGTCCGGGTCGGTCGCGAACTTCGCGGCGTTCAGCATCAGCCTCATGGCCGCGATGGCCCCGCTGTTCTCCGGTTTGCGGACCTTCGTGTTCGTCCGCGACACCGTCGAGGTCACGGACGTGGTCCGCCGGGCGCGCACCTCACGCGAGGCGGCGGCAACTGCCCGCGCCACTCTCGACGGCGCCCGGCTGGGCGGCGCCACGGACTACGGCCGGGCGCTGACGACCTTCCGCGACACCGTGCACGGCACGCTCGGCCACCGCAGCACCGTGCTGGTCCTCGGCGACGCCCGCGGCAACCACCAGCCCGCCCATGCGGCCGCGCTGGCCGACGTCGCGCGCCGGGCCGGTGCGGTCCACTGGCTCAATCCCGAGCCGAGAACCCTGTGGGGTACGGGTGATTCGTTGGCACCGGTCTACGCCCCGCTGTGCACGGACATGGTGGTCTGCCGCACCGTCCACGACCTCGAACGTTTCGTGGCGCGGCTCGCGTAGCGGTCGCACGCTGATCTGGGCATGCCGACGACATGGCGGAGAAGAAGAAGGGCAAGGGCAGCGACACCGCGAAGCGGGCGAACGCGAAGGCGGCGGAGGAGGGGAAGAAGAACCCCCGGAAGTCGTCAGCCGCGCAGGCCGAGCTCGGCAAGAAGGGCGCGAAGGCGAAGAAGAAGAAGAAGTGAGCACCGCCGTCACAGTGCGGAGGCGAACTCCCGCACCACGGCCGTCAGCGCCGCCGGAGCCTCGAGCTGCGGCAGGTGACCCGCCCGCTCGAGCAGGGTGAACGACCCGCCGGGGACGGCTCGGGCGAAGGCCCGCCCGACCTCGACGTCCGCGATGCGGTCGGCCTCGCCCCACACCACCCTCACCGGCACGGTGACCGTCGCGAGCCGCGCGGCCAGGGTGGGGTCGGTCATGGTGTCGCCGCCGTAGATCCCGAGGCTCGCGCGGTTCGCGGCGAGCCGCTCCCGAGCCGGTGGCGGCATGGCCGCCGGGTCGAGGACACGACCCGTGGGGTCGAACCAGCTGAGTTCGGCGACCTGGTGCGGCGTGAGCGTGAAGAAGTCGACCACCGGGTGCCCCGGCACGTCGAGACCCACGGCGTCGACGAGCACGACCCCGGCCACCCGCGGCGACCCGAGCGCCGCCAGTTCGGCGGCGACCCATCCGCCCAACGAGTTGCCGACGACCAGGACGTCGCGCAGGTCCACCGCGTCGAGCAGCGCGGCGTACACCGCGGCGAGGCCGCGGACGGAGTCGAGCCCCGGTGGCCGCTCGGTGCCGTCGAAACCGGGGTGGACCGGGACCAGGACCCGTGCGCCCTCGAGCGACTCCGCCCACGGCGTCACCGTGGCCGGGCCACCACCGCCGTGGAGCAGCAGCACCGGGGCGCCTGCGCCGTACTCCGCGAGGGCGACCTCGACCGGGCCCAGCGTGGGGACGTCGAGCGTGACGGTGCATTCGGCTGGCATGCAGAGGACGCTATATCAGCATGCTGATACAAGCAACCTTACTCAGCCGCCGCCAGCAGGAGTCGGTGCAGCGTCTCGAGGTCGTCAGCAGACAGCTTGCCGAGCGACGCCTTCATGACCCGGTCCATGATCCGGCCGCCCTCACGTCGCACCCGCTCACCGTCCTCGGTGAGCTCGTGCCGGACCACGCGGCCGGGCCCCGCCGTCCGCACCAGCAGTCCGCGGTCGACCATGCGACCGGCGAGCGTGCCCATCGACTGGTCGGTCTGGAAGGTCAGCAGAGCGAGGTCGTGCAGCGACGCGTCCGGGTTCGCGTGCAGGTGCCGCAGGACATCCCACTGCGGCAACGACAGCCCGATCGTCGCGAGTTGTTTGTTGGCGGCGGTGTGGTGCCGCCACTGCAACCGCTTGACCGCGAGTCCGACCTCCTGCAACCGGGGTGCCACACCAGCGACCTTAGGTGAGGACGGTGGGCGGACGCGGAACCGCCGCGGCGCCTCAGGCCGGGGCGGGCAGCCGGGCCCGGGCGCTGGCGATCACCCCGTCGAGCCGGGTGCGGGTCGCGAGCAGCTCCGCAGCCTGCCGGTCGATGCGGTCGCGTTCGACGAGCAGGCGCTCGACCATCGCCGGGGTCGCCCCTCCGCTGTAGATGCACGGCAGCAACTCGACGACGTCCCGGCCGCCGACCCCGGCATGGAACAGCCGCTGGATGAGCTCGACCCGTTCGACGGCGTCCTCGTCGTACACCCGCTGACCGCCGGTGGTGCGGTCCGACCGCAGCATCTGCTGCTGCTCGTAGTAGCGCAACGAACGGACACTGACACCGGTGCGCGCGGCGAGTTCCCCGATGCGCATGGGCATCCCTCCCGGCGGCCCGTTCTCGACCCTGACACCGGTGACAGCTCCACGCGCCGCCGCGCTCGTCCGCACCGGGCAGCAGCGTGTCAACTCGTCGAGCGTCGCGGCAACGGTGGGATCGGACCGGTGCCCGAAGGGGAAGCCCCTCGTCCGTCAGGGGCGCAAGATCAGGCACGAACTGGTTGCGCTCGCGAGCAGCCGCCCATCCGGGCCGCGCAGCTCGGCGCTGGCCAGCGCGGTGCGCCGGCCGAGGTGGTCGACCCGACCGGTGGCCGTGACCCGGCCGGATCCGACGCGGATCGTGCCGAGGAACTTCACCGAGAGGTCCAGGCTCGTGTAGCCCACGCCCTCCGGGAGCATGGTCTGCACGGCACACCCGCACGCGGAATCCAGCATCGTGGCGTACACCCCGCCGTGCACCGAGCCGATCGGGTTGTACTGGAACTCGGCGGGCTCGAAGGCGAACACCGCCCGACCTTCGTCGAACTCGACGAACTCACCCCCGACCGTCTCGAGGATCGGCGGTGGCGGGAACTCCCCCGCGGCGATCGCCCGCAGGAACTCCAGGCCGGACCGGCCCTCCATCCCGGCCGCGGTGGCCATCGGGTCGTGCCAGGTCACGGTGCGCGAGCGGACGTCGTCGGTCGGTTCCACGCCTGCCGACGTTAGACACCTGGCTTCGGTTCGGACAAGTCAGGGGTGACGCGAGCCGCACCGGCCAGCTCATGCGGCGCGAGCACGGCGTCGACCCGGACGATCCGCGCGGCCCGCGTGGTCGACGACGTGACGGTCACCAACTCGCGCCGCTCGTCGGCCCCCTGCACCGGCCGACGAGCGGCATTCAGGGCGCCGCCACCGTCGCTGACCACCGTGACGTCGGGATCGAGCAGGGCAACGGCATGCCGAACAGCTCGTCCGGCACCCGGGACGTCCGTGCGGCCGGCTCGGGCGCGTCCAGCACGGCGATCGTTGCCGTTAGCAACGGCCAGCTCCGGCCGCTCGCCCGATACGGTTCTCACTCAGCTCCGGTACCGACGTCGCAACCCGTGAGAGCGGGGCTGGGCAACGTTGACTCAGAACGGTGGGTCGCCGAGCTCCGGTTCGAGGACGGGGAGTTTCGCGGCGGGTTTGCGGTGCTGCCCGCCGGCGGGGTCGGTCCAGATGCTGGAGTTGTCATCGGGATCGCGTTCATGTGACCAGCCGCCTTCGTGTTTGAGGCGGTGATGGCGTCGGCACAGCGCGTCGAGGCACTGCTCGCGGGTCTGGCAGCCGTTGTTCCAGTCGTGGCGGTGGTCGAGGTCGCAGGTGACGGCCGGGCGGTCGCAGGTGGGGAACCGGCAGTACTGGTCGCGGGCGATGACGAAGTCCTCGAGGTTCCGCGGTGGGCTGTAGGTTTTCCGGCCGTAGTCCAGGAGTTGACCTGATGCCGGATCGGTGAGGATCCGTCGCCAGGTAGCGCAGGAGTCGTAAGCGATACGCCGGACGGTGGCGGCGTCGATCACGCCGTGACCGTGCAGGAACCCGGGGAGATCATCGAGGCCCATCAGGGTGGTCCAGCCGACGACGACCTGGATCTCCGGACGCTGCCCGTGCATCCGCGGCGCCGCACCCAGATCGGTGCTGGGTTCAGTGCTGGAGGCGACGGTGGCGGGGTGCAGCGGCCGGAGGGTCAGTGCGACCAGGGCATCGGCGCGACAGTTGGCCAGCGTGCGGTCGTCGCCGGGGGTGTTGCGGGCCTTGGAGGAGCGAGCGTGCGCGTCGATGGTCTTGGCGACCGCATGACCCTGCTCGGCCGGCAGCAACGCCCACAGCGAGCACATGCCGTCGGCTTCGACCCGGACCCGCACGTCGCGTTCCCGACGACGGGCCCGGTTACGGGCCTTGGCCCCTTCGGGGTCGTGTTTGATGATCGCGGCCTGCAAGGCCCGTTCCAGTTGGGACGGGGTGCGCCAGCCCGGGTCGTCGACAACCTCCCGCTCGACGGTGCGACCCACCCCGGGTTCGACGACCCGCAACGTGTTGGCCGCGACCCGGGCGTGGTGCACCCCGATGGCACCGATCCGCAGCTGCGCGGAGATCGCCGGGGCGACCTCGACCAGGGTGACGGCCTGCATCATCCGGTGGTACGCGGACGTGCCCGCAACCCCCAGGGCGAGGCCGAGTTGTTCGGACCACCACTTGCCGGCGTCACCATCCGGTTCACCGCCATCAACGGGAGCGGCGTGGTCGCGGTAGGCGGCGGCCATGACGTCGTTCTGGTGGGCGGTGCAGAACGCGATCATCCGTTCCCACCCGGCCACTGACGCGACCCGTTCCTCGTCGTCCAGACCAGTGGGATCCTGAGCCAGCAGAGCGCGCAGCAGGTCGAGCGACGGAACCATCTCGTCGACCGCGACCATGCCCTCAGTCTATATCGAACGAGCGGTCGAGACAAGAGAATCAGTCGATAGAATTAGGTGATTCTCGGTCCGGCCACCGGCGACAACCGCCGCCCGCCAACGGAAGCCGGTCCGGACGGCGACGACACGCGCCTTTCCTAGGAGCCAGTTCTTGTCGAGGCGCAACCGCCACCCGCAGGCGCAGACGAACACCGCGCGAGACCCGCCGCGCTTTAGTAGGAGCCGATCCTTGCGCGCGCGAACCGAAGCCGCGAGCGAGACTCACCCCGAACGGGAAGCCCCCGCGCCTTTCGTAGGAGCCCGTCGTCGCGAAGCGAGAACCGCCACCCGCGAGCGCACTCCAATCCGAGCGAGACCGACCGCGCTATCTGCGGGAGCCCCGTCCTCGGCGAGCACAACCCCGCCCGAAAGCGCGCGAGAGTTCAGACGTCGTTGCACCATGCAACACTCGAGGACGTCACCGGGCAACCACCGGCGGCAGGGTCGACCACGGGAAGTTGATCCACGAGTCGGTACGCCGCCACACGTAGTCGCAGCGCACGACCGTGCGCGGCTTCTCGTAGATGACCGCGGTCCGGGCCTCGCTGACGTACCCGGCGCAGAAGTCGCGGACCAGTTCCAGGGTCTTGCCGGTGTCCGCGACGTCGTCGGCGACCAGCACCTTGGCGCCGGTGAGGTCGACACGGTCGAGGGTCGGCGGGAGCATGACCGGGAGCTCCAGTCGCTCGTCGACGCCGGTGTAGAACTCGACGTTCATCACGAAGATGTTCTTGACGTCGAGCGCGTACCCGAGCGCGCCGCCGAGGAACAGCCCACCGCGGGCGATCGAGAGCACCAGGTCCGGTTCGAAGCCGTCGTCGGCGACCTGCTGCGCGAGTTCCCGCGCGGCCACGCCGAACTGGTCGTAGGTCAGGGTCTCCCGCGCGTCGCTCATCGCCCGATCCTCGCAGGCGGACGCGTGCCGTGGAGACGCTTGACCGGAGTCGTTCCGACGGCGCAGTCTGCACGGTACGTCCGTTTCATCCCGCCATCCCCGAGGAGCTCACCGATGAGCCGTCGCCCCCTCCGCCTCGCCGTCCTCGGCGCCGTGCTCGCGCTGGGCGGGGGCATCGTCACCGGCACCGCACCCAGCGCGAACGCCGCCGCCCGGCCGGTGGTCGCCACCGACCGGGGCGCGGTGCAGGGGGTGCAGGTCGACGGCGTCGAGGACTTCCGTGGCATCCCCTACGCGGCGCCGCCGACCGGTGCCCGGCGGTGGCAGCCGCCCGCGGCCGCACCGGCGTGGAACGGGGTGCGCGACGCCTCGCGGTACGGCAACCGGTGTGCGGCGCTGGCGAGCACGAACGGCGCCCGCTCGGACTCCGAGGACTGCCTGTTCGTCAACGTCTCCCGTCCGGTCGGGACCACCGCGGGGTCCCGCCTCCCGGTCTACGTCTTCATCCACGGCGGCGGACTGGTCAACGGCAGTTCCAACCAGGCGGGCGGGGAGAAGATCGCCCAGGAGACGGGCGTCGTGACCGTCTCGCTGAACTACCGGCTCGGCGTGTTCGGCTTCCTGGGGCTGCCCGGGCTGTCGTCGGCCGGCGAGGGCAACTACGGCTTCCTCGACCAGCAGGCCGCACTGCGCTGGGTCCAGCGCAACATCGCCGCGTTCGGCGGCGACTCCGGTCAGGTCACGCTCGGCGGCGAGTCCGCCGGCGGATTCTCGGTGTGCGGCCACATGGTCGCGTCGTCCTCGCGGGGGCTGTTCGCCCGCGCCATGATCCAGAGCGGTGGCTGCCCGAGCCGGCCGGTGGCGCAGACCGAGTCGGCCAGCCGCGCCTTCGCGAAGGTTGCAGGGTGCACCAGTACGTTGGTGACCTGCCTGCGGTCCGCTCCTGAGTCCCGGCTGCTCGAGGCCAGCACCGGCTTCGGTCCTTCACTGACCGACGGCGTGGCGCCGTTCCCGGTGCCGCTCGCCGACGCCGTCGCCCGGGGCTCGATCGCGCGGGTTCCGATGGTCATCGGGTCCAACCGCGACGAGGGGCGCACGTTCCTCGCGGGTCTGGTCGGACAGGGCGAAGCGGCGTACACCGCCTACGTCCGTGGGTCGTTCGGGTCCGACGCCGCCGCGGTTCTCGCCCGGTACCCGTGGCCCGCGACCAGCGACCGCTTCACCGCGGCCTACCTGGCCGGAGCCGTGGCGACCGACTCGGGAGCGATCGCGGGCATCGGCGGGTGCGGAACCCTCGGTACCGCCGAGAGGTTCGCCGCGACGAACTCCGTGTACATGTACGAGTTCGACGCCCGCAAGGGTCCGGGGCTGCAGCCCGAACCCGCGGGCTACGTCTGGGGCGCGGGGCACGCGGCCGAGCTCGCCTACCTGTTCCCGAGCTTCGACAACGGCACGCCCATCGCGCCGACGTTCGACGCCGGGGAGCGGCAACTGGCGCGCGACATGGTCCAGTACTGGGGCGCGTTCACCTACACCGGTTCGCCGCAGGCGGCGGGCCGCGCCACGTGGCCGCGGTTCAGCGCCGACGGTCGCGTGCTGTCACTGCGCCCGGCCGGGGCCAGCACCGCGATCTCCGTCGCCTCGTACCGCGCCGAGCACAAGTGTGACTTCTGGGGCACGGTGGTCCGCGGCCAGTGACGCGCGGGCGTCAGGCGGCCGGCAGGGTCGGCGCCGCGAGCCGCCGCGGCGGGAAGCGGTGCAGCACCGGCCGGTCGCGGCGCGCGTCGTCGAGGACCTTGACCGCCGCCAGGGCGAGCTGGTCGAGCAGCAGGGCTTCGTCCCGCGTGAGTGTGCGGGCCGTGGACGACCACACGCACAGGGTGCCGAGCGCGATCCGCTCGTGTCCGACGAGCGGGGAGCTCGCATAGCCGCGGACTCCCTTGCTTGTGACGTACGGGTTGTCGTCGAATCGGACGTCACGCGAGAGGTCCGGGATCACGATGGCGCCGACCGGGCGCTGCTCGAGCAGCGCGGCGCAGACGCTGTCCCGCTCCGGGATCACGACCGGCATGGTGGCGTCGGTGCTCGCCAGCGTCACCTGCGCGCCGTCGGGCAGCAGTACGACCGCCGCCCCGTCGACCCCGGTGAACGACCGGGCCAGCCGGCAGATCCCGGTCAACGCCTCGACCACGGCCTCGGGAGTGGCCGGGTCGGGCAGGCCGTAGAGGCTCAGCGACTGGTGACGTGAGCGCCGCACGCCGTCGGGGGTGTGGTGGGTGAGCTGCACGGCGGGACCTCCGAGGTCCGGGGGGACGGGTACCGACCGCGGTGTCGCACGGTCGACGGTCCAACGATGAGCGACGTCATCAGTCACGAACGCGGAACACACGCCGTGATCCGGACACCGTGCTTCAGCCCGGGTTCAGAGTCACCGGTCAAGGTCGGAGCATGAGCCCACGACCCGACGACGACCCGACCGAGATCCTGCAGACCTGGCGCGAGCAGCGCCGTTCCGAGCGGCTCGCCGAGACCGGGGTCATCCCCGTGGTCGAGGCCGACTCGCCGCCGCCCCGGCGCCGCGCGGCCGGCCTGCTGGTCGCGTTCTGCGCCGGAGCGCTCGTCGCCGGTGCGGGCGCCGCCGTGGCCGT